>CANHMJ010000047.1 GCA_947461805.1 Burkholderiaceae bacterium | reverse complement strand
CACCGCAATGAACCACGGGGCATTGGGGGCGTCTTTTTTGATGACTTTAATGAGCTCGGGTTTGAGCGTAGTTTTGCGATGACGCGCGCTGTGGGTGATGCATTCATTGAAGCCTATTTACCGATCTTAGAGCGTCGCTACCAAGAGCCATACACCCAAGCCGAGCGCGATTTTCAGGAATACCGCCGTGGCCGTTATGTTGAATACAACCTTATTTTTGACCGCGGCACGATTTTTGGCCTGCAGTCGGGCGGGCGATCGGAATCCATTCTGATGTCCATGCCGCCGGTTGTAACGTGGCGCTATAACTGGACACCTGAACCCAATACTCCCGAGGCAAAACTCTACGATTACTACTTAAAGCCCCGCGACTGGTTAGCCTAATTGACTGCACCAGAAAAAATTGGCATCTTAGGCGGCACCTTTGATCCCCCGCATTGGGCGCATTTGAGGGTTGCAGCGCACTTTGCACGGTTATTTCAGCTTGATCGCTTACTGCTGATTCCCAGCGGCAACCCTTGGCAAAAATCGGCTTTTATTACCCCACCGGAAACGCGCTATCAATTAACGCAGGCTGCTGCCATTGCCCTCAATCGATTATTGGGCGATGAGGGTATTCAGATTCCAATTGAAGTTGACCGCATTGAGCTCGACCGCCAAGGGCCAAGCTACACGATCGATACCGCGATTGCCCTGCGTCAACGCTATGGCAGCTCAACCCATCTCATTTGGCTAATGGGAGCCGATAGCCTGATGCAAATCGACACCTGGCAAGACTGGCAGTATTTACTCAAAGAGGTCCATTTGGCCGTGGCACGGCGCCCTGAATTTACCCTCACGATCGACCCCACTTCTGAACTGGGTCGCTTCATTCAGGCACACCAAACCAGTGATGCGCGATTACTAGATCTGGCACCTTGTGGGTCGATTTACTTAGACCAAATGCTAGACATGTACCTCTCATCGATTGCCATCCGCAAACAACTGGCTACTGGTGGCATTAACCCAAACACCCCATTAGCTGAGCAAATACCCAGTGAAGTGCTGGATCTAGTTGAGAAGTTAGGTCTTTATTCCCAATCGAGATAAGATCTCCCTCTAATTATTAAAAGACACTATGGACCTACGTAAATTACAACGCACCATTATTGATGCCCTAGAAGATGTCAAGGCACAGGATATTCGTGTCTATGACACCACCAAACTCAGCGAGTTATTCGACCGCGTGATTATCGCAACCGGCTCGAGCAACCGTCAAACCCGCTCGCTGGCGATGTCAGTTAAGGAAGAAGTCAACAGCAAAGGCGGAGAAGTGATTTCAATCGAAGGGCTGGAAACAGGCGAATGGGTCTTGGTGGATTGCGGCGACATCGTTGTGCATATTTTGCAGCCCATGCTGCGCTCCTACTATCAACTCGAGGGCATGTGGGGAGCCAAGCCAGTGCGCGTTAAATTAGCTGGCGTTAAGGGCCTTGCGAAAGCCAGTGAATTTTCCGATGAGGATGAGGACTAAGTCAGTAAGTCTGGCTATATCGTTGCCCTCTAGTCAAACATGCGTCTCATCATCATTGCAGTAGGCCATAAGATGCCAGACTGGGTATCAAACGCCTGTAACGACTATCTCAAGCGCATGCCAGCCGACTGCAGCATCGAGCTCAAAGAAATCAAACCCGATCTCTCCCCCGCCAAGGAAGCAATCAAGATCAATGCAGCTATTCCCAAAGGAGTGCGCCTGATTGCAATGGATGAACGCGGCAAGGACCTTAGTACTCAAGCTCTTGCGAATCAATTAGCACAATGGCGCCAAGATGGGGGTGATATCGCTTTTGTTATTGGCGGTGCAGATGGCTTGGATGACAGTATCAAGCAAAAGGTCGATGCCATTTGGCGTTTATCGAGCCTCACCTTACCGCATGCGATGGCGCGGGTCTTATTAACCGAACAACTTTACCGGGCATGGACAATTTTGCAAGGCCACCCTTACCACCGCGAATAAGCGCCCTTCCTTTAGCAATGCATTCTTTTCTCTACCTTGCATCCCAGAGCCCGCGTCGCCAGGAATTATTGACGCAATTGGGCGTGCGTTTTGAATTACTCTTACCAGACAGTGATGAGAATGCAGAAGCAATCGAACTGCCACTTCCCAATGAAAAGGCCAGGACTTACGTTGAACGCGTGACGCTGGCGAAATGCGATGCTGCACTACGGCGCTGGGCAAAAAGAAACCTGCCATGGGCGCCAATTTTATGCGCCGATACCACCGTGAGTCTTCCCAACAGCGATGCTGCACAGATCTTGGGTAAGCCCGAAGATGCTGCGGATGCGGAGCGCATCTTACGCTTGCTCAGCGGTCAAACCCACCACGTACTGACAGCGGTTGCCTTGATTCCGCAGCAGTTCGCAAAACCCATTAGCCTGGTACAGGTATCGGAAGTGGAATTTATGCTGCTCAGCGATCCCCTAATTAAGGCCTACATTGCTAGCCAAGAACCCTATGGCAAAGCGGGTGCTTACGGCATCCAAGGCCTAGGCGGTGCATTTATCCGCAGAATCGTCGGGAGTTATAGCGGCATCATGGGGCTACCCCTATTTGAAATGGCTACCCTACTCCAACAGGCTGGCGTATCCTTTACGCTCACGCCAGAGATTGCAAACCAAAGCTAATATGAACGAAGAGATTCTGATCAACATTACTCCCCAAGAAACACGGGTGGCATTGATTCAACAAGCAGCGGTGCAAGAACTGCAAATTGAGCGCACCCGCCAGCGGGGAATTGTGGGCAATATTTACCTGGCTAAAGTAGTTCGGGTTCTGCCCGGGATGCAATCGGCTTTTATTGAGATGGGGCTCGAGCGCACGGCATTCATGCATGTGGCTGATATTGCTCAACAGAGCCAGCAGACCCAAATTGAAAAAGTTCTCTACGAAGGCCAAACCTTAATTGTGCAAGTGTTAAAAGATCCGCTTGGCACCAAAGGTGCGCGCCTGACAACCCAGATCAGTATTGCGGGTCGCAACTTAGTATATTTGCCGCAATCGCAAAAAGAATCTAGCCATGAGCCCTACATCGGCATCTCACAACGCATCGAAAATCAAGATGAGCGCGAGGCAATCAAAGCCCGCATCGCCGGACTGCTGCCAAGCAATCAAACCGGCGGCATTATTGTGCGCACCATTGCCCAAGATGCCACGGATGCCGAACTAACACTCGACCTCCATTACCTTAAAAAAACCTGGGAAACCATCTTGACCTCGGTGAATCAGAAATCCGCACCCGCCCTGCTCTTTCAGGATTTGAGTTTGGCAGAGCGCGTATTACGAGATCTGGCGAGCGATAAGACCATGCAAATACGGGTTGATTCGGCAGAAAACTTTGAGCGCTTAAATCGCTTTGCGGAGACATATACGCCAAACCTCGTTGGCAAACTAACCTTGCATCGCGGCGAGCGGGCCTTATTTGATTTGTTTTATGTCGATGCGGAAATCAATAAAGCCTTGGGACGCCGTGTCGATCTCAAGTCAGGCGGTTACTTGATGATTGATCAAACCGAATCGATGACGACCGTTGACGTCAACACGGGCAGTTATGTTGGCGCGCGCAATCTGGACGACACGGTCTTTAAGACCAATCTGGAAGCTGCGCAAGCCATTGCGCGGCAGCTGCGTTTGCGCAATTTAGGCGGCATCATCATTATTGATTTTATTGATATGCTCAACCGTGAACACCAAGAGGCTGTATTAAGCGAACTCAAGCGCAACCTAGGGCGAGACCATGCCCGCAGCACGGTCAGCCAGTTCTCCGCATTAGGTTTAGTTGAAATGACACGCAAACGTACGCGCGAATCCCTCGCCCACATTTTGTGTGAGCCTTGCGCAACCTGCAGCGGCAAAGGCGAAATCAAAACAGCCCAAACGATTTGCTACGAAATCCTGCGGGAAATCGTCCGTGAGCATCGCCAATTCAATCCGAGAGAGTTCCGTATTGTGGCAGCACCCGACGTCATTGATCTCTTCCTGGAAGAAGAAAATCAGTTTTTGGCCATGCTGGGGGATTTTGTTGCGAAGCCGATTCGCCTGCAAGCAGAAGGCTCGTTCAAACAAGAACAATACGATATTGTCTTAAGTTAACGTTCTATTTTGTGATTACGCATTGGCAAATTGTAGTCGATGCAGATTGCTATACAAGCCACCTTTTTCAATCAGCTCAGCATGGGATCCGTTTTCAACAACCTCCCCATGCTCTAGTACCACAATGCGGCTCGCATGCTCAATCGTAGAAAGGCGATGGGCAATCACTAAAGTAGTACGGCCAGCCATCAGTCGATCCAGCGCTTCTTGAACTTGACGCTCGGATTCAGAATCGAGAGCCGACGTGGCTTCATCTAAGATCAAAATCGGGGCGTCTTTATAAATGGCCCTAGCAATCGCTAAGCGCTGCCGCTGACCACCGGAGAGTCGGTTGCCGTTATCCCCAATCAGGGTATCAATACCTTGTGGTAGCTCACTCATTAGATTACTCAAGTTGGCTGCCTCTAGGGCCTCAATCACACGGCCCCGATCGATTCCGCTGACAGCATCGCTACCGTAGGCCACGTTTGCTGCGATCGAGTCGTTAAACAAGATGACGTCTTGGCTAACAAATGCAATCTGGCGTCGCAAATCAAACAAAGAAAGCTCTTCTAGGTTCACGCCATCGAGCTCAATTGCGCCCGAAGTAGGTCTAAAAAAGCGCGGCAACAAGTTCACTAGCGTCGACTTACCGCCGCCAGACGGCCCCACAAAGGCAACTACCTCACCTGCTTGGATAGATAAACTGACATGCTTTAAGGCATCTTGCCGATTGGCGTCTTGCTGATACGAAAAGGAAACGTCTTGGAAGGCGATGGCACCTTTTGCTTTTTCAATGCGTTTGACTCCAACCTTACGGGAGTCATCTTCCTCAATCGGCTGATCCATTAAACCAAAAATCATCTCGGCCGCAGTAAGGCCGCGCTGCAATGGCTGATTGATGTCGGCCAAATGTTTAATGGGGGAAATAATCAACAACATGGCCGTGATAAACGCAGCAAAGCCGCCAACAGTCGTCCCTTCGGTGGAGGACTGCAAGAGCGCAATCACGAGCACGACGGAGAGCGCCATTGAGGCAACCAGCTGGGTCATGGGCTGATTAAGACCGCCTACTACTGCCGTTTTAAGTGCAAAGCGCCGTAAGCGATCCGCCTTGTCAGTAAACCGACCCATCTCGTAGGCTTCGCCGCCATGGACCTTAACAATTTTATGTCCTGAGACCGCCTCTTCCACAATGTAGGCAAGCTCGCTCGTCATGGCCTGCTGTTCCCGATTTAGGCCACGCAAGCGGCGATTAATCAGGCTCATGATGTACGCGATGATCGGAAAAATGATCAACACCACTAAGGTTAACTTCCAATTGAGGTAAATCAGGTAGCCCAATAAACCCAGCACCGTCAACGAATCACGTACCAAACTAATCAACATCGTTCCCATGATGCTCAGAACATTATTGACCTCAAATACAACTGCATTAATCAAACTGGATGCGGAACTCTTTTGATAAAACTCGGTCTTGGCATGAAGCAATGTTTGGAACATCTGCTCACGCAGTTTCAGCAGTACTGCGTTGATTACTCTGGATAACAAATAATTCGACAGAAATTGAGCGCCACCTCGAATAAACGCCAGCCCGACTAAAAAGATGGGAACCAGCCATAACCTGCCATCAAGCTCACCGGTAAAACCACGATCGAGCAACGGCTTCATCAGCGCAGGGATCGATGTCTCAGCGGCAGCCACCAGCGCCATAGCCAAAACCGACCCAATAATCGTCTTGGTATGGGGTTTTAAGTACTGGATTAGGCGGTTTAAGGCAATTCTGTCGTCGGCATTCATATAATGAATTATGCCCACCTTATCCGTGATACTCATTACTCGCAACGAAGAAGCCAATCTGCGGGACTGCCTTACCTCCTTGGGCGGGTTGCCACAGCAAGTGGTTATCGTCGATATGGCCAGTACGGACGGTACAGTTGCGATCGCCCAGGAATTTGGCGCCACCATTGCCCAGCCCCCTGATTGGCCTGGTTTTGGCCCCCAAAAGAACCGGGCACTGGACCTTGCCACCAGCGACTGGGTCCTGTCTATTGACGCCGACGAGCGCTTAACCCCAGAACTTCAGGCGGAAATTGCAGGGGTTTTAGAAAAACCGGGCACTGTGACCTGTTTTGCGATCCCTAGACTATCTTGGTATTGCGGCCGCTTCATTCGCCATTCGGGCTGGAATCCCGACTACGTAGATCGATTATTTCAGCGGGGTACTGCTCGGTTTTCAAATGACTTAGTGCATGAGCGGCTTATTCCAGGGGGTCCTGTTGTCAAGCTGAAAAACCATATGCTGCACTATAGCTTCATGAACTACTCGCAGGTACTACAAAAAATTGACCGCTACTCCAGCGCCTCAGCCGAGCAAGCCTTTGCTAAAGGCAAGCGAAGTAGCCCTCTAGCCGCGATTGGCCATGGGGCTTGGTCTTTTTTTAGAACCTACTTTATACGACTCGGTTTTCTGGATGGGCCCCAAGGTTTTTCGCTTGCCCTGGCCAATGCCCAAGGATCGTATTACCGTTACATGAAAATCTGTGAACTAGCCAAGGCATCCCGAGTGGAGCAAAAACCATGAACATGATTTCGGTGATTGTTGCAACCTACAATTGGCCGCAAGCATTGCGACTGTCGCTAGAGTCTTTAAAGACTCAGACCGATCGTGATTTTGAAGTCATCATTGCCGACGATGGCTCACGCGCAGATACCCGCGAACTCATTACGAAAATACAAGCCGATTTCCCAGTGCCAATTGAGCATGTTTGGATAGAAGACGATGGCTGCCGCAAGACCGTGGTTGGGAATTTGGCCATCGCCGCAGCCCAAGGCGATTACCTTGTATTTATAGACGGCGACTGCATTGTGCAGCCGGATTTTATTGCCCAGCATAGAAAACTAGCCGAGCCTGGCCACCTCGTCACCGGCAGTCGTATTTTGTCAAACAACATGCTCGCCCAAGAAATACTGTCATGGCCGCATTGGAGCTTTGAGCGTTTCAAACGTCATGCACTTACCTACCGCTTGCGCGGTGGTCTCAATAAAGTACTACCGCTGTTAGTGAAGTTTGGTGATCATTCTCGTAGGCTGTATAGCACTTTTGTTTGGCGGCGCATCAAGGGCTGCAACATGGCCTGTTGGCGCAAGGATGCCTTAGCCATTGGCGGGTTTGATGAAACCCTGCTCGGCTGGGGCCATGAAGATGCCGATTTTGTATTTAGGCTGCAGGCTAATGGGATTATTCGTAAATCAGGCGCTTGGGCGACCGAAGTCATTCATATTTTTCATAAAGTACGCGATCAATCGAATGACAAAAGCAGCAGAGAACGCCTTAATGAAAAAATTCGTGCGCATGCAGCGCTGAACGCATCACGGTAAACCGAGGAACGCTAGGCGTACTGCACTGCCACTGGATCGGCCTGGTTTGTGGCCAGCAATTGATGCAGGCTATGCAGGCATGCATCGTCGGGATAAAGCCGCAAATCATCCGGAAACTGCACTAAGCAAGCGCTGCCACTGGCAGTGACCACCGCAGTGAGCGGCAATCCCTTAATGCCATCCAATGGACTAGGCGCCCCAGTTGGCGGCATGCCAGGCCTAGCTTGTTGTTGGCGATTGCTGATCAAATACGGATTAATTTGGCTGCGGAAGAGTTTCAGATCGACCGCGGAATTCATCTGTAAATGCACATTACGTCCGAAGCGCAAACGCGCGCCCGCGATATCCATAACGGCCTCCGCCACAATCCGCGTGCCACCTGAAAACTTATCGGGCGTGACATTTACTCTGGCGATCAGCAGTTCATCTTCTTTTAGCCAAGATCGATTGGGCTCATACACTTCGCTGTAGAGCATGACTTCCATTGCCGCAGTGCCATCATCGATGGTGGCAACCATCATTCGGCCTCGCTGACCAGTCAACATCCGCGCCGAAGTAATAATGCCAGCCAGCAGTTGGTCTTTTCCTTCGGTCACCTTGACTAAGGGTTGGCGCACAAAATGCGCTACCTCATTGCGGTACGCATCAAACAAGTGGCCAGTAAGGCATAAGCCAAGGGCAGTTTTTTCTTCCTGTAGCCGCTTCTTTTCAGGCCAAGGTGGCTCAGTTACGAGCTCGGGCAAATGGCGGTCGGTTTCACCAGCGGTTTCAAACAAGCTCACCTGATGAATCGATGCCTCGGCCTGTTCTGCAGCCTCGATCGCCCGCGCTAATGAGGCCAGTAAGGTAGAGCGAATGTCGTATGGCTTGCCTTTTTGATTGGATCCCGCCGCATACAAACTGTCAAACGCACCGGCGCGCATCAGCGCCTCAATTGCCCGGCGATTCACTTGGCGCCGATCAACCCGAGCACAAAAATCAAATAGGTCAGTAAACGGTCCGCCCGTTTCTCGCGCCTTAACGATTGCCTCAATCGCTGCTTCGCCGGTGCCGCGTACCGCGCCCAATCCATAGCGAATATCAGTCAAGGGCTCTTCAGCCGGCACCCCTTGGGTGCGCAAGGGAGTAAATTCATAAGTGCCGGTATTGATATCCGGCGGCAATATCCGCAAGCGGTTTTGCAAGCAATCGTCATACAGAATTTTTACCTTATCTGTATCATCCATCGCCAGCGATAAATTACCGGCCATAAATTCAGCTGGGTAATGGGCTTTGAGCCATGCTGTTTGATAGGCCAGCAAAGCGTAGGCAGCAGCATGGGATTTATTAAATCCATAGCCCGCAAAGCGCTCCATCAAGTCGTAAATCTCATTGGCCTTGAATTCAGTAATACCGCCCTTTTTGGCACCCTCACTAAAAATCTTGCGGTGCTGCGCCATCTCTTCTGGCTTTTTCTTACCCATCGCACGGCGTAATAAATCGGCGCCACCCAGTGAGTAGCCCCCAATCATTTGCGCCATCTGCATTACCTGTTCTTGATAGACCATGATGCCGTAGGTTTCGCGCAGCACAGGCTCAATACGGGGATCGGGATATTCGACCTGTTGACGGCCATGTTTACGCGCAATAAAGTCCGGAATCAGATCCATTGGACCAGGGCGGTATAAGGCTACCAAAGCAATGATGTCTTCAAAGCGATCGGGCTTTGCATCGCGGAGCATGCCCTGCATGCCCCGGCTTTCCAGCTGGAAGACCGCAACGGTATTGGCAGATTTCAACACCTCAAATGCAGCAGGATCTTCTAAGGTGATATCGCCGATACTCCAATCTGTGCGATCGGAGTGCAGTGCTTTAATCCAACGCTCTGCTGCGGCCAAGATGGTGAGTGTAGTTAAGCCCAAGAAGTCAAACTTGACCAACCCAATTGCCTCTACGTCATCTTTATCGTACTGACTGATGACCGAGCTGCTGTCTTGGTCTTTTGAGTCCTGCGTATACAGCGGACAAAAATCCGTTAACTTTCCTGGGGCAATGAGTACGCCACCGGCATGCATACCCACGTTGCGGGTCATACCTTCGAGTTGTTGGGCAAGTGCTAAGAGCTGCCGAACTTCATCTTCATTGCGCTCACGCTCAGCCAACTGCTTTTCTTCTTTTTTGGCCATCTCGATGGTGACGAGTTGACCGGGCTTAAACGGCACCAGCTTGGCGATGCTATCGACAAAACCATAGCCCTGTTCCAAGACGCGGCCCACATCCCGAATAGCCGCTTTCGCTGCCATGGTGCCAAAGGTTGCGATTTGACTAACGGCATCTTTACCGTATTTATCTTTTACGTACTGAATCACGCGGTCGCGCCCATGCTGGCAAAAGTCGATATCAAAGTCGGGCATGGAGACCCGCTCTGGATTTAAAAAGCGCTCAAACAGCAAGTTGTATTTGAGGGGATCCAGATCGGTAAT
>CANHMJ010000046.1 GCA_947461805.1 Burkholderiaceae bacterium | reverse complement strand
GTTTTGTTTCAATGAATTTTATAGAGCAATTGTAGGATAACATTCAGTAAATAACGAAAATATATTACGTAATTATCTACTTTTAAATGAATTAATTTGGGGCTAGAGTGTATGCATCAAGATCCACAAGGAGCAGATGCATATGAAAATCACCACCAAAAGTCGTTATGCCGTCGAGGCCTTGGTTAGTTTGGCGAGCCAATCTCAGGGTAAGTATGCGATTAATTTGCAAAACATCAGCAAGCAGACCGATATTTCGGTTTCTTACTTAGAGCAGATTTTCAGTAATTTGAAAACCGCCCAATTGATTGACAGCCACAAAGGTCCAGGTGGGGGATATTGGTTAACACGCCAACCGCATGAGGTGTCGATTGGTGACATCATGCGCGCAGTGGACCACTCCAAGGGTTCTCTAGTGGACGGTATGGACGGGGCGATTTGGCGTGATCTGGCTGTCAAGATGGAGTTGTACATGGATTCCATTTCCTTAGCCACCTTGTTGCCGCCAAAAAGCAATGCGCCCGATTTGCCGGATGCCAATTTGATCCACAAAAAAGTCGATCAAAAGAAAGCAAAGAAAATGCTTAGCAATTTGAAGCCCATGATTGCGCAGTCACCCAAGCGCATGGCAAAAGACATCGGTAACATTGCCAATTCGGTGTTTAGCTGGGGTGGTCAGCTTAACAATAAGGCCCTTAAAAGCTAAACGGTTTTTCATTTCGTACAAAAGGGCTATGGGATCGACATAGCCCTTATTTTTTTGCTGTCATGAATCAGTCAAATATTTCCATTATCATGGAAATATGAAAAATATCGAGGCAGTCAACTCCTTTCTCGCCTTAGGGCAGGAATCCAGGCTTAATGTATTTCGTCTGATTGTGCAAAAAGGCGATGTCGGTTTAACGCCAACGCAAATCCATGAAATGCTGGGTATACCCAATGCCACTTTGAGCTTTCATCTAAAAGAATTGATGCAAGCTCAGCTGATCACGCAAGAGCGCCAAAGCCGCAATTTAATTTACCGGCCCAATGCAGTTCACACCACGGCCTTAGTTGAATTTCTACTCGATAACTGCTGCGGCGGTCAATCCTGTCTTCCTAAACCCCTTACTCGAAAGGCAAAAGCCCAATGAAGCCGTACAACATTCTATTTTTGTGCACCCACAATTCTGCACGTTCTGTTTTAGGTGAGGCTTTGGCTTCAACCCATCCGAGCGGTCGCTTTGTTGGCTACTCTGCGGGTTCGACGCCTGGCACCCGGGTCAATCCCTTTGCTGCTGAAATCGCAGGCGAACTCGGATACGACAACAGCAAACTGCGCTCTAAAAACTGGGATGAATTCGCTTTGCTTAATACGCCTAAGATGGATTTCATTATTACGGTTTGCGACAATGCGGCCGGTGAAGTATGCCCAATTTGGCCCGGTAATCCAGCGACAGCCCACTGGGGTTTTCCGGACCCATCGCAAGTGAGCGGCAGTGACGAAGATAAGCGCAGGGCTTTTCGGGAGGTGATGATTGGCCTTAAAAAACGTATTGATATGTTGGCTGATCTTCCCCTTGAAAAACTCGATGCGCTCAGCATCCAAAGTGAACTTAAAAAATTGGCTAAGGTCTAAACGTGGGACTATTTGAACGGTTTTTAACGGTCTGGGTTGGCCTTGGTATCGCTGCTGGCGTAGTGCTGGGCTTGATCATGCCTGGAGCATTTGAGGCCATCGCATTGATTGAGTTTGCGCACGTCAACCTCATCGTTGCCGTACTGATTTGGATCAGGATTTACCCGATGATGATCCAAATTGATTGGAGTGCCGTAAGGGATATTCGCAAAAAGCCGCAAGGCTTGATTCTGACCTTGGTGATCAACTGGTTAGTTAAGCCCTTCACCATGGCCGCATTGGGTGTGCTCTTCTTTCAATACCTTTTTGTGCCCTGGGTAGATCCCCAGTCCGCCCAAGAGTACATCGCCGGGATGATCCTGCTTGGTGTAGCGCCGTGTACTGCGATGGTTTTTGTCTGGAGTCAACTGGTTAAGGGCGATGCCAACTACACCTTAGTGCAGGTGTCGGTGAACGACCTGATTATGGTGGTGGCGTTTGCACCCATCGCGGCTTTTCTATTGGGCGTAACCGATGTCACGGTGCCGTGGGAGACGCTCCTTCTATCGACTGTGTTGTACGTGGTTCTACCCCTCATCGCTGGGATTGCAACGCGCTCTGTTTTAGCCAAGAGGTCCCATGATGCAGTGGGGCATTTCGTTGCGCAACTCAAACCCTGGTCGATTGTGGGTTTGATCGCAACCGTTGTTCTGCTCTTTGCATTTCAGGCGAATACGATTATTGATAAGCCGCTTGTGATTGTTTTGATTGCAATCCCATTGATTTTGCAAACCTATGGCATCTTTTTCATCAGCTGGTGGGCCGCAAAACGAATGAAGTTGCCGCATGATGTGGCAGGCCCAGCGTGTTTGATTGGAACATCCAACTTTTTTGAGCTTGCGGTAGCGGTAGCCATTTCCTTGTTTGGGCTGAACTCAGGCGCAGCCTTAGCAACTGTAGTGGGTGTCTTGGTCGAAGTGCCAGTCATGCTTTCCTTAGTGGCTATGCTGAATAAGTGGCGGCCATGAGTCCATTTGATTCCATCGCAGCGGCTGATTTGCCGCAGCTAGATACAGCCTGCTTTGCGATACCTAGTGCAGATCAATTGCAGCATGCCCAACCTAGCCATGCGCCGCGCTTTTTATTGCTCTACGGATCTTTGCGTACGCGCTCCTTTAGCCGGCTGCTAACGGAAGAGGCAGCGCGCATTCTGACCTTCATGGGTGGCGAGGTGAAGATCTTCAATCCAAGCGGCTTGCCTTTGCCGGACGATGCCCCTGAAACCCACCCCAAGGTAGCTGAACTGCGACATCTTTGCGAATGGTCTGAAGGCATGGTGTGGTGTTCGCCAGAGCGCCATGGCGCGATGACTGGCATTCTGAAAGCGCAAATTGATTGGATACCGCTAAGCATTGGCGCCGTTCGCCCAACCCAAGGTAAGACCTTGGCCCTGATGCAAGTTTGCGGCGGCTCCCAATCCTTTAACGCGGTTAATCAAATGCGCGTGCTGGGCCGCTGGATGCGCATGATTACGATTCCAAATCAGTCTTCGGTTGCCAAAGCGTTTCTGGAGTTTGATGAGAACGATCGCATGAAGCCTTCAGCCTATTTCGATCGCGTCGTGGATGTGCTCGAAGAGTTGTATAAATTTACCCTGCTGACCCGGGGGAATAGCAGTTACCTAGTAGATCGGTATAGCGAGCGTAAAGAAACCGCCGAAGCCCTCATACAGCGAGTCAATCAGCGCCCCTAAATTGACTCTTTGAGTCATCTCTGAGATTCATGACAAAATAAGATCCTACTTGCAATAAAGGGGTTTTATTTTGCGAATTACCCGATTGGCCGTATTGGCCACCACTGCGCTGAGTACCTCGGCATTCTTGATGGCCTGCGCATCGAATGACAACACCATGCCTAACGCAGGACAGTCGTATATGCAAAGCGCGTATGACCCTAGTCAAGCACAGTCTCCGGCCTTTTCACAGCAGCAATTGCAATCGCTAGTTTCATCGATTGCGCTCTATCCCGATTCCCTCTTGTCTCTTATGTTGCTGGGCTCCACGTATCCTCTGGAAATTGCGGAAGCCTACAACTGGAGGCGAAGCAATGCTAGCCTGAGTGGTACTGCCTTGCAAAATGCACTAAAGACGCAAACGTGGAACGACAGCGTGAAATCGCTCATATCCTTTCCGCAGGCCTTTAATATGATGGGCAGCAATTTGGAGTGGACGCAAAATTTAGGTAATGCCTATAAATTGCAGCCGGCCGATACCATGAAAGCAGTACAGGCTCTCCGTAAACGCGCTCAGCAAGCAGGTACTTTAAAAACCAATGCGCAGATGACGGTAGTCAACGATCCCAATTCCAATATTTTGATCCTGCCGGCGAGTACTCAGGTGGTATATGTTCCAGCCTATAACCCCAATGACGTGTATGGCCCTTGGCCTTATGCCGATTACCCTCCATACCCAGCTTATAACCCTGCCTGGGGGATGATGTCCTTTGGTGTGGGCATGGCGATCGGCGCTGATTTCTGGTCGACCCCCAGCTGGAGCAATGGCACGATTAATGTGAATAACACTAGTGATTCCATTCGGCCTAACCGCGGCATTATTGGCCCGAGCAGCATTCAAAATCAACAGCGCTTGGCCAATGACTGGAAGAACAATGCAACAGCCCAGCAAAAGCAAGATGCACGGCAGCTAGGTCAACGTGCGAATAGTGACTTTCAGAAAAATGCTACGGCCCAAGAGCGCCAGCAGGCAAGCCAGTTAAATCAATCGGCACGGGCCGATGCGGCGCAAGATAGAGCCAACCCGAATGTCGATCGAGAAAGCCTGCAAGAGAACGCCCTGCGTAGCCAGGCTCGCTCGGATGCCAATCAGGATCGCTTTGGCGGTGACCGCGGTTCTTATGGCGGTGATCGTGGCGGCTTTGGTGGTGGTCGTGGCGGCTTTGGCGGCGGCCACTTTGGCGGCTTTCGGCGCTAACCCATACAGAAAAACCATCTCAATATGAATACCCTCCATTTTTCTCAGTACCTGCGGCGCGTCGCATTGTTCTTTGTGGCTAGTAGTGCAATTGCCACCGGCGCATTAGCGCAAACCCCTCTACCGAATAGTGATGCGTCTACGGCTGCATTTGTAGCGCTCTGCCAAAACCGTGCCGATATCGAAGCACAAAATTTTTGTTTTGGTTTTGGTGAGGGCGTCTACCAATCGTTCGTGATGCAACGCAGCCCGAATGCCAAGCCAACCATTTGCGTACCCAAGGGCATGTCGCGGGATACCGTACTCTCTGACTTTTTAGTGTGGACGCAAGCCCGTCCACAATACAACGCGGAATATGCTGCCAAAACCATCATTCGCTTTTTAAGTAGCCGCTACCCCTGCGCTAAAACGCAGTAAAGCGGACTTGCTTAAATCGAGACCACTTTATTGGGGTTGAGGATGTTGTCTGGGTCAAGCGCGCGCTTGATGGCTTTCATCATGTCATGTGCTACGGCGCCGCGGTGCGCGCGCAAACCATCCAGCTTAAGTTGACCGACTCCGTGCTCAGCGGAGATCGAGCCACCGCACCGTTCAACCTGCGCATAGACCAGTTCATGAATGGCGGTTTCTTCGGCATGATTAAACGCGTGCGGATCGATGCCCTTTGGCGGAGCAATGTTGTAATGCAAATTACCATCCCCGAGATGACCGAAGTTAATAATGCGAATGCCGGGATACGCAGTGCGCATTAAAGCATCGGTACTTTGCATGAATTGATCTAAGCTCGATAAGGGCAGGGTGATGTCGTGCTTTAAGTTCGCTCCTTCTTGGGCCTGCGCGAGGGTGATGTGTTCCCGCATCTGCCAAAAGGCCTGCGCTTGCGCTAGATTACTAGCAATGATGGCATCGGATACTAAGCCTTCTTCTAGCGCTGTCTCTAGTATTTGCTCCAGCAAGAGCCGGACATGCTCCTCGCTCTCATGGTCGGATAACTCAATCAGGATGGTGTAAGGAGGGTTATTGCTCAGTGGATTGGCCATCTGCGGAAAATGGCTGGCGCATAAATCCAAAGACTCCTGCGTCATCATCTCAAATCCGGTGAGCAGCGACGCCGCTCGCTGTTGAAATAATCCCAAGAGGGTAATTGCTGATGGAATGTCGCTGGTGGCAACCAGGGTGGTCCACTGCGATAGGGGAAGGGGGTATAGCTTTAAAACGGCTGCGGTAATAATACCGAGCGTTCCTTCTGAGCCAATGAAGAGATCGCGCAAGTCATAACCAGTATTGTCCTTGCGCAGTCCTTTGAGGCCGTGCCAGATTTCTCCTTGCGCAGTGACGACTTCCAAGCCCAAGCACAGGTCCCGGGCATTGCCATAACGCAAGACGTTGGTGCCGCCGGCATTGGTTGCCAAATTGCCACCAATCATGCAGCTGCCTTCTGCCCCTAAACTTAATGGAAAGAGCTGACCTGCCTCAGCAGCTACTTCTTGAATCGATTGCAAAATGCAGCCGGCTTCAACTGTCATGGTTTGATTGGCAAGGTCGGTGCTGCGAATGCGGTTCATGCGTTTCAAGCTCAGAACAATTTCATGACCCCTTGGCAAGGGAGTGGCGCCACCACAAAAGCCAGTATTACCCCCTTGCGTCACGATCGGCACCTTGGCAGCAATGCAGCATTTGACAATGGCAGCGACTTCTTCAGTGCAGGATGGCATCACTACGGCAATTGCATTGCCAGTAAAACGCTTACGCCAATCCATTAAAAAAGGCGCCTTGTCGTTTGTGCTGACCAGGACGTAGTTGGGCCCCACAATCGATTGCAATTCAGCGACAAAGGATTCGGTGCGCATGGCTTAATTTATTACGGTTTAGGTTGCTGATCGGGCTGCTGCTCGGATTGCAATTCCCTTTCTTTTTTCTGCCGTTTGTATTCTTGTTTGAGTGGCTTCAAATACATCAGTATGGCAATAAAACCAATCAGACTGAGGAGCGTTTCTAACACGGCCATCCAAAAATTGGCGCCGGTTTCAAATAAGCGCACTAAGCCTTCGGTCATGTAGATTAAGATCAGCATCGAGGCCCATTGCATGGTGTAGTTCTTAGCTTTCCAGATGCCCGGTATGGCAAATAGCAAAGGCAGGCCCTTGAGTGCCATCCACGAGCCGCCTGGTCTCAGCGGGGCAATAAACCATTCCCATGCCATGCAAAGAAGAAATAGCCCGGCGAACGCAGCTGTTGCGATTAAGACGTATTTATCTTTCGCCTCAATTGACTGCAGCAAGGAAGGGGCGTTGTTTTTCATTTAGTGCGCTGACTTGAGTTGCAAGGCAATCTGCGCTAAGCGTTTACCTTGCGCAATCGCTAAGCGCTTTTCTTCTGGGCTAATGGGTGCGCGGCCATCGGCATGGGCTAAGTGCGTTACACCATAAGGGCTGCCACCAGTCGACGTGGTCATCAGATCGGGTTCGCTGTACGGTAAGCCGACGAGTAACATGCCGTGGTGGAGAAGTGGAATCATCATGCTCAGTAAAGTCGTTTCTTGACCGCCATGCACGCTGCCGGTGCTGGTAAAAACACAGGCGGGTTTGCCAATCAGTGCGCCGCTGAGCCACTGTGCGCTACTGCCATCCCAAAAGTATTTCATGGGAGCGGCCATATTGCCAAAGCGGGTGGGAGAGCCTAGCGCCAAACCAATGCATTCTTCTAAGTCGCTATATTCAGCGTAGGGCGCTCCATCTTCGGGTACTGGGGGTTCGGTTGCTTCGCAGACGCTCGAGACAGCGGGAACGCAGCGCAGCCGAGCACTTGCGCCTGGGATGGATTCAATGCCCTCGGCAATCAGCCTAGCTAAATCTCGGGTGGCGCCGTAGCGGGAGTAAAACAGCACCAATATGTCAGCGGTATTCATAAACCAAAGCCCATTCTTCTTCTCAAATTTCGTTCAATCCTGGCCGCATGCCTTTGTAATCTCTTATGATACGGCGATGCAGCTCATTCGTAATCCCCAATTATGGCTTGCTTTGGCCCGCGAGTTAGGTCAGCGCAATCGCCATCTGCTGCTAAATCAAGTGGCGGGCAGCCTGGCTTTTACGACGACCTTGGCCTTGGTGCCGATGTTTACGGTTGGATCGATCCTGATTGGCTATGTGCCGCAGGTGATTGAGATGAAATACGCCCTGCAAGAATGGATATTAAATACCTATTTGCCTGGTGGCATAAACCAGCCCATTTTGCGGTACATCGACCAGTTTTCTGAAAAAGCCAAGGGCTTAACTTTATTTGGTTTGGCGGGCTTATTTCTGACAACTGTGCTCACGATGGCGGTGATTGAGAAGGCTTTTAATCAAATCTGGCAGATTAAAGCGACGAGGCCATTTTTTAAGCGGTCGGCCATCTATTTTTCAGCAACAGTTCTGGGCCCCTTGGTATTGGGTATTGGGATCTACCTTAGTGGGTGGTTATTAAGCGAAACCCAAGGCTTAACCGAAGCAGTCTCGATGGGCTTTGAGGTGTTTGCTTTACTTATTCCGCTCTTACTCACCATCAGTTTGTTTACTTTGGTCTACAAAGTGTTGCCATTTACCTTCGTTGCCTGGCGTGATGCCGTCTTAGGTGCCTTGTTGGCTGCGATCGTCTTTGAACTAATGAAATACGGTTTCGGCTTTTTTGTGACGACGGTGCCATTTTATAAAACCGTCTATGGCACCTTTGCTATCGTACCCTTGGCGCTCATTTGGATTTACGTGACTTGGTGGGTGACCTTGGCTGGCGCATTGCTCGTAGCCAACATGCCTCTGATTCGTTCTGGCTTGTTGCAGATTCAGCGCTAGAAGTAAGGGTGATTTCGGCTTGCAAGCGCTGGGGCTTAGGGCTATATTGGAATCAGTTTGGTGGCTTTATTTGGCCGCATCGATTAAGGAGCAATCATGAAAGTCAGTGATATTTTGCAGTCAAAGGGCAGCGTGCTGTACACCGTAGCACCGGATACTCCTTTGCAAACCGCCATCTTGGTGATGAGCGAGCATGACATTGGCTCCTTGGTGGTCATGGACCATGAGAAGCTCATTGGGATGCTGACTTTCCGTGAGGTGATTAAGACTTTGGCCTTGCATCGCGGCACCGTCGATGGGCTTGCCGTCCGTTCAGTAATGAGCGCGAATCCCTTAACCTGCTCGATGGATACCGAGCTCGATGAGGTCCGCCGCATTATGCTCACCCAGCATGCACGCTATTTGCCGGTAGTCGATCAGCAGGTCTTAATGGGGGTAATTTCCTTTTACGACGTGGCGAAGGCGGTGGTCGAGGCCCAAGACTTTGAAAACACCATGCTTAAGGCCTACATTCGGGATTGGCCGAGCGATGAAACGGAAAAAACCGCAAACTAAGGCCCCAATGCCAGCAATGCCATAATGATGGTATGTCTGGAAACACCTTAGGCCTCCTGTTTAGCGTGACTACCTTCGGGGAGTCCCACGGCCCAGCTATTGGTGCAGTGGTTGACGGCTGCCCACCGGGAATGCCGCTTTGTGAAGCCGATTTACAGCACGACTTGGACAGGCGCAAGCCGGGTACATCGCGCCACGTAACCCAGCGCAAAGAAGAGGACCGAGTCGAAATTTTATCGGGCGTATTCGAGGGCAAAACAACCGGAACACCGATCGCACTGTTGATTCGCAATACGGATCAGCGCAGCCAGGATTACGGCAGTATTTTGCAAACCTTCCGACCTGGTCATGCCGACTATGCCTATCACCACAAATATGGTTTGCGAGATCCTCGCGGGGGCGGCCGCTCTTCTGCCCGTTTAACGGCGCCGGTAGTAGCAGCTGCAGCGATTGCCAAAAAATGGCTGCATGAACAGTATGGCACTCGCATTTACGGTTACATGAGCCAATTGGGTGAGCTTGCTGTGCCCTTTGAGGATGTGGAGCACATCGAGCACAACCCTTTCTTTGTGGCCAACAATTCAATGTTGAGCCAGCTCGAAGACTATATGGATAGCCTTCGCAAGGCAGGTGATTCCTGTGGCGCCAAGATTGAAGTGCGCGCAACGCACGTGCCCATGGGCCTGGGCGAGCCTTTATTTGACAAGCTCGATGCCGATATTGCCCATGCCATGATGGGTATCAATGCAGTGAAGGGCGTTGAGATTGGCGCTGGCTTTGCGGCGGTATCGCAGCGCGGCAGTGAGCATGGCGATGAGTTGCATCCGGACGGTTTTGCGAGCAATCACTCGGGCGGCACATTGGGTGGCATTAGTACTGGCCAAGACTTGCGCGTTGCGATTGCGATCAAGCCAACCTCTAGCATCATGAGCCCGAAAGAATCGATTGACTTGGATGGCAAGCCGATGACGGTGCAAACCAAAGGGCGGCATGATCCCTGCGTTGGTAT
>CANHMJ010000045.1 GCA_947461805.1 Burkholderiaceae bacterium | reverse complement strand
CCCAGCCCAAGGGCGGTCAGCCCGCAGCATGCTGCTGGGCTCATCTCCCGCTTGCCAACGGGGGTAGATGCCGTTGGCCTCGTTGTGAATGCCTCCGATGCTGAATTTGCGGCGATTCGGGCTTATGCACCCATCACTTTGTGGCAATTTCATGGGGATGAGAGCCCAGAAGAATGCCAGCGCTTAGCCTCTGGTGATCGCTGGATCAAAGCGGGCCGAGTGGGCGAGGGCTTCGCATTTGCTGATTTTTCCCTACAATATAGGCAAGCAGCCGGTTTCTTGCTTGATGCCCTGGTTGAGGGCTATGGTGGGGGCGGCGTTCCTTTTGATTGGCAATGGATTCCAAAAGCATGGGCAAGCGCAAACGCGCCTCGGGTCGTTTTGAGTGGTGGGTTGAACGCACACAACGTGGGCGAAGCGATTGCGCGCCTACAACCCTGCGCCGTTGATATTTCGAGCGGCGTTGAAAGCGCTAAAGGCATTAAAGATGCCGTTTTAATGGGCCAGTTCATTGAGGCAGTTCGACTGGCGGATTCCAAGAAACCAATGCGGTAACCCAATCAAAAGAGGTCACTATGTACGATAAGCCGGATTCACGTGGGCACTTTGGCCCTTACGGCGGTGTTTTCGTTTCGGAAACATTGATGTTTGCTCTGGAAGAACTGAAAGAAGCCTACGCACGCTATCAGCACGATCCAGAGTTCATCGAAGAGTTTCATTACGAGCTCAAGCACTTTGTCGGTCGTCCTTCCCCCGTGTATCACGCCAAACGGTGGAGTGAAATGCTGGGCGGCGCACAGATTTATTTGAAGCGCGAAGACTTAAATCACACCGGTGCGCACAAGATTAATAACGTCATTGGGCAGGCCATGCTTGCCAAGCGCATGGGTAAGCCGCGCATCATTGCAGAAACGGGCGCAGGACAGCATGGCGTTGCTACTGCCACCATTTGCGCGCGCTTTGGTCTGGACTGCACGGTCTATCAAGGCTCCGTGGATGTAGCCCGTCAGGCGCAAAACGTATTTCGGATGAAACTCTTGGGTGCCAAGGTAGTACCAGTAGAGTCGGGTACTAAAACCTTAAAAGATGCGTTAAATGAAGCGATGCGTGACTGGGTTACGAATGTGGAAGATACCTTTTACATCATTGGTACGGTCGCTGGCCCACACCCATATCCGATGATGGTTCGCGATTTTCAGAGCGTCATTGGAGAAGAGTGCAAAGTCCAAATGCCGGAGATGATTGGTCGTCAACCCGACTATGTTATGGCATGCGTTGGCGGTGGCTCAAATGCCATGGGTATTTTTTATCCCTACATTGATTACCCAGAAGTGAAGCTGGTTGGCGTTGAAGCCGCTGGCCATGGACTGAATACAGCTGCGCACTCCGCTGCATTGTGCGTTGGTAAGCCCGGCGTATTGCACGGCAACCGCACCTATTTATTGCAAGATGAGAATGGTCAAATTGCAGAGACACATTCGGTATCTGCTGGCATGGACTATCCAGGGGTCGGCCCTGAACATGCCTGGCTGAAAGATTCTGGCCGTGCAGAGTATGTGGCAATTACCGATCAAGAAGCGCTGAAAGCGTTTCATGACTGCTGCCAAATTGAGGGCATTATTCCAGCCTTGGAGTCTGCGCATGCAATCGCATACGCATGCAAACTCGCCGCCACCCTACCAAAAGATAAAACGATTTTGGTCAACTTGTCTGGTCGTGGTGATAAAGATATGCATACCGTTGCGCAAGCAACCGGCTCCGAAGGTTAAGGTTTAGAACATATTTATGTCCAAGATTTCAACTGTATTTAATGATCTAAAGCAGGCCGGTAAAAAAGGCTTGGTTCCTTTTATTACTGCCGGCGATCCTGAGCCGGGTTTAACGGTTGCACTAATGCATGCACTGGTCCGTGGCGGCGCTAATGTGATTGAGCTTGGCGTTCCTTTTTCTGATCCCATGGCCGATGGTCCAGTGATCCAGCGTTCCTCCGAGCGGGCCCTAAGCCAGGGCGTTACCTTGCGCCATTGCCTTGAGATGGTGAAAGCATTTCGAGAAACAGATATCAATACACCGGTGGTGCTCATGGGCTACGCTAATCCAGTCGAGCAGATGGGCGCTGCGCGTTTTGCGGCCGAGGCGAAGGCAGCTGGCGTTGATGGGGTATTGATTGTGGATTACCCTCCTGAGGAGTGTGTTGATTTTGCGCAGCAGATGCGTTCTGCTGGAGTAGATCCAATTTTCTTATTGGCACCCACCTCATCGCCAGCGCGGATTAAAGAGGCTGCGAAAATAGCTTCTGGCTACATCTACTACGTCTCATTGCGCGGCGTGACGGGCGCCAGTAACCTGAATACGCAAGATGTCGCGAGCATCATCCCGCAGATTCGAGCAGCCACTCCGATACCCATTGCGGTCGGCTTTGGTATTCATGATGCTGCCAGCGCCAAGGCTGTTTCCAACACAGCGGATGCCGTTGTGATTGGGAGTCGCATCATTCGCTTGCTTGAAGAGGCTCCTCCAGGCGAGGCAGTACAATCGCTCGAACACTTCATACGCGAGATTCGCACTGCATTGGATAGCTAAAGTATATGAGCTGGATTGATAAACTTCTTCCGCCGCAAATTCAGCACACTGACCCTGCTAATCGAAAGTCAGTGCCTGAAGGGTTGTGGGTAAAGTGCCCTGGATGTGAAGCTGTTTTATACAGTACGGATATTGAAGCCAATCTATCGGTATGTCCTAAGTGCAGTCATCACATGCGCATTGGCGCACGCCAACGCTTGGATGGCTTGCTCGACCCAAAGGGCCGATATGAAATTGGCGCGAATGTCTTTCCGGTTGATCCATTGAAATTTAAGGATTCCAAAAAATACCCCGATCGCATTAAAGAGGCTATCGATGTCTCAGGTGAGACCGATGCCTTAGTGGTTCTCGGAGGAAAAATTGAGGCGATTCCGGTGGTCATTGCCTGTTTTGAGTTTCAGTTCATGGGCGGCTCAATGGGATCGGTGGTTGGTGAGCGTTTTGTCCGTGGCGCCCAAGAAGCGATCGATAAAAAATGTGCTTTCATTTGCATCACTGCGACTGGCGGCGCGCGCATGCAAGAGAGTCTGTTGTCGCTATTGCAAATGGCTAAAACGAATTCGATGTTAACCAAGCTTTCGAAAGCAGGACTGCCTTACATTAGCGTACTGACTGACCCTACTATGGGTGGCATTTCAGCCAGCTTTGCGTTTATGGGTGATGTGGTGATGGCCGAGCCTAAGGCATTGATTGGTTTTGCTGGACCACGGGTGATCGAGCAAACCGTTCGCGAAAAACTCCCAGAGGGATTTCAGCGCTCCGAGTTTTTAATGCAGAAGGGTGGCGTTGACATGATTGTGGATCGCCGGAATATGCGTGCAGAGATTGCCCGTATATTGGCGCTCTTACAAAAACTGCCAGAGCCATCCATTACCGCTCCCGTTGTTAGTCCATCCTCTTAGTCCCAGTTAAAGCGTTGAGCGAATCAAGCCCAGATCCAATTTCATTTTCTAGCCTCGAGGCCTGGCTTAATCACCTCGAAACAGCCCATCCGGTTGGGATCGATATGGGCCTTGAGCGCATTAGTCGGGTTAAAGCAGCCCTCGACCTTCGCTTTGATTGCCCGATCATTACGGTTGCAGGGACGAACGGTAAAGGCTCTACCTGCGCCTTTTTAGAGAGCATTTTGTTGGCAGCCGGTTATCGGATTGGTTGCCATACATCGCCCCATTTGCTGCAATTCAATGAACGGGCACGCATTAATGGTGTTAATGCTACCGATGCGCAACTGCTGGTTCATTTTGCTGAAGTGGAAGCCGCAAGAGTCAGCTTGCCGGATGCCCCCACGCTCACCTATTTTGAATTTACGGCCTTGGTCATCATGCGGCTATTTGCGCAGGCCAAATTGGATGCCGTTATCCTCGAAGTAGGCATGGGAGGCCGTCTGGATGCCATCAATATTTTGGATGCCGATTGCGCCATAGTGACCAGCATTGATATTGATCACGCTGCTTTTTTGGGTGACACCCGAGAAAAAATTGCACGGGAAAAGGCTGGCGTGTTTCGTGCCAATGCGATTGCAGTGTGTGGTGACCCGATGCCGCCTGCTAGTTTGGTTGACTATGCCGAGTCACTGGGCTGTGATCTATGGTTGATGGGTCGGGATTACAACTTTCAAGGGGACAAACAACAATGGGCTTGGTCTGGACGAGGCAAGCGCTTTAGTGGTTTGGGTTATCCCGCTTTGCGGGGTGCTAATCAATTACTCAATGCCTCCGCTGTGATTGCAGCCTTAAGTGCTTTGCGTGACCGCATACCTGTAAGCGCACAAGATATACGCAATGGATTTGCCATGGTGGAGTTGCCAGGCCGTTTTCAGGTTCTGCCTGGACAGCCTACGATTGTGTTGGATGTGGCACACAATCCTCATGCGGCCGCGACCCTAGGGCAGAGCCTCGATAAGATGGGTTATCACCCCTATACCTATGCCATTTTTGGCGCGATGGCCGATAAAGACATTGAGGGTGTCATACGTCCGATGGTGGGCCTTGTGGATCACTGGTTCTGTACGGATTTGCCAACCAACAGGGCCGCAAGCGCGGCTGAACTTGCTGGATTTTTAGAGGCGAGTGGAGTGAAGTGCGATCAAGGTCAAGATGGCGGTATTCAGACCTTTGCAAGCCCGGGAGATGCCTACCAAAAGGCGCTTTTGTCTGCGGGGGAGGGTGATAGAATAGTGGTATTCGGCTCTTTCTATACTGTCGCAGGCGTAATGGCTTATCGAAACAACCAGGCGCACTAATCCATGATTCGTCTATCCCAGCTTTTTAAGCGCGATTCCCAGCCCGATGGCGGGTTGCGTGCTTCGTCGACGCGATCACGCTCAGATAACAAATTTAGCGGTCGTGCTTCACGTGTAAGCGCTGATGATTCTGTTTTAACCGAAGATCCTGAACACCAACGTGCCCGTCATCGCCTCATAGGTGCTGCGGTATTAGTTTTGCTTGCAATTATTGTTTTGCCCCGTGTGCTTGATAACAAGCCAAAGGCCATTACTAATGATATCGCCGTAACCATTGTGAGTAGCTTGCCAGCAGTGGCGCCGCCGCAGCCAGCTTCACCGCCATCTGCTCAGCCAAAATCCGAGGAAGCCAAAACCACAACAATACCACCCGCGCCAACCGTAGTTGTGCCGGCTCCAGCAGCTTCAGCTC
Organism: Burkholderiaceae bacterium; assembly: GCA_947461805.1. Classification (GTDB taxonomy): domain Bacteria; phylum Pseudomonadota; class Gammaproteobacteria; order Burkholderiales; family Burkholderiaceae; genus Polynucleobacter. The sequence continues at coordinate 4,816 of CANHMJ010000045.1, read as the reverse complement.
CTGCAAAACCGCTTGCGTCAAGTTCAGCAGATAAAACAATGGGCTTGGCTGCTGGTGAAGAAATTGTGGTTGCGGCCAAGTCAAGTGTGAATGGATCTGCTACCGCAAGCGCCAATCCAAGTGCTGCTGGAAAGTTTGTGATTCAAATTGGCGCCTTTGCATCGGAAGAGCGTGCGAATGGCTGGATTGCAAAACTGAAAGATCAAAAAATTCCGAATTATGTTTTAAATCGCACGGGTACCGAGGGCTCAAAATTATATGCGCTGCGCGCCGGACCATTTATAGACAAAGAAACGGCAGAGGCTGCTGAAAAGAAAATCAAGGCAATGGGCCTGACCCCACGGATTGTAGAAGTGGGGAAGCAGTGATCCTTCGCCCATTCACTGGATAGCGCATGGAAATTCTGGCCACTCTAAAACTGACCTCGGTAGACTACTTTGCCTTCGCCATATTGCTGGTTTCGGCTTTTGTTGGAATCTACCGTGGCTTTTTTAAAGAGGTGCTTGCCTTAGCCTCTTGGTTTGTGGCTGCATGGGTTGCCTATCATTACAGTAACTATTTAGCAGTGGAGTGGCTTTCCACGTTTCAGCTCGATGAAATGGTGCGACTTGGCCTCAGCTTCCTCATTTTATTCATTCTGGTTTTAATTGCAGGTAGCTTTATTGGCTCGATGATTCAAAAGGCGATTATTTCAGCAGGCCTCAGCTCTACCGATCGTTTTTTAGGTCTAGTCTTTGGTCTGGTGCGCGGCGCGTTTGTTGTGGTTGTTTTATCGACCTTGGCAGTATTAACGCCGGTCCCACAAACCAATGCATGGAAAGCGGCAATTACCCGTCCTGCAATTGATGTCGCCATGGCGGTGATCCAAGTATGGTTACCGTCCGATTGGGCGGCGAAGTTGCGTGCGCCAACCAGCGTTATTTCTGCACCACCACCCTCAGGGAGTTAAGTCATATGTGCGGCGTAGTCGGAAGTGTCTCGCGTTACCCGGTAAATCAGTTGCTCTATGACGCATTGCTGCTACTCCAGCATCGCGGTCAGGATGCGGCTGGTATTGCGACAATGAATGGCAATTCATTCACCATGCACAAGGCAAATGGCTTGGTACGCGATGTGTTCCGTACCCGCAACATGCGCAGTTTGGTTGGCAATGTTGGAATTGGGCAAGTACGTTATCCCACTGCCGGTTCTGCTAGCAGTGAGGAGGAGGCTCAACCTTTTTATGTCAGCGCACCTTACGGAATCATTTTGGCGCACAACGGTAATTTAACCAATGCGCCTGCTCTGCGAACCGAGATGGCCTACCGCGATCGCCGCCACATTAATACGAGCTCTGATACCGAGGTACTGCTCAACGTGCTGGCGGATGAACTGCAAAAAGAAACCAATAGTGCCGCATTGGATGAGCAATCGATGTTTAAGGCGGTAACAGGACTGACGCGTAGAGTGAAGGGTTCCTATGCCGTGGTGTCATTGATAGCAGGCTATGGCCTGCTGGCATTTCGAGACCCGTTTGGTATACGTCCTTTATGCATCGGCCGCATTGATGGCCCTGATTGTCCAGAGTGGATGATTGCCTCTGAGTCCGTAGCGCTCGAAGGTTTGGGCTTTACCTTTGTTCGGGATGTAGCGCCGGGGGAGGCAATCTACATCGACCTCGATGGAAATTTTGTTGCCCATCAATGCGTACCCAATGCAGTTCTTAACCCCTGTATTTTTGAATACGTTTATATGGCCAGGCCAGACTCCACCATTGATGGCGTAACGGTTTATAACGTGCGCATGCGCATGGGTGATTATTTAGCCGAGAAAATTCGTGCAGAAACGGATGTCAGTGAAATTGATGTGGTGATGCCGATTCCGGATTCCAGTCGGCCAGCAGCCATGCAGGTGGCTAAGCGTTTAGGTATTAGTTATCGCGAAGGTTTCTTTAAGAATCGCTATATTGGTCGCACCTTCATCATGCCTGGACAGGCCGTACGCCGTAAATCCGTGCGCCAAAAACTCAATGCAATGCGGATTGAGTTTAAAGACAAGACGGTTTTAATTGTGGATGACTCGATTGTGCGCGGCACAACCTCCTATGAGATTGTGCAAATGGCGCGTGAGTCAGGCGCAAAGAAAGTGATTTTTGCATCGGCAGCGCCCCCAGTGCGTTTTCCGAATGTGTACGGTATCGATATGCCAACCCGCAGTGAATTAGTGGCCTACGGTCGTACGGATTCGGAGATTAATAAGATGATTGGTGCCGATCAACTGATTTATCAAAGTGTTGAGGACATGAAGCAAGCAGTGCGCGACATCAATCCAGAGATTCTGAATTTTGAGGCATCGTGCTTTGATGGCCATTACATTACAGGCGACATTAACGACTCCTACCTGGACGCCCTAGAGGCTGCGCGCACCACCGAAACAGCGCAAGCAGACCGCCAAAAGGATCCGGGCGACTTTGCGCGTTCCCAGCTTCACTTGCACTTAGCTACCGAAGATTAAGTACACTAATAGCATGGCTAGCAAAATTACTTCAAAGCGTCGCACCCTCGACCTCTCCAAACTTGCCTCTGAATCCGTTGCGGTGCGTGCTGGCACGCGTCGCTCCCAAGAGTATCAAGAGCATTCAGAAGCGCTATATCTGACTTCAAGCTTTTGCTTTAACAGTGCAGAAGAGGCAGAGCAGGGCTTTGCCAATGCCGAAACTGGTTTTATTTATTCGCGCTTTACCAATCCCACCGTCAGCATGTTTCAGGATCGCTTAGCTGCACTCGAGGGTGGAGAGGCCTGTATTGCTACCGCCTCTGGTATGGCCGCCATCATGACAACGGCAATGGCCCACCTGAAGGCGGGCGACCATGTGGTCTGCTCTCGCTCGGTATTTGGCGCAACCATTCAGTTGTTTGGCAGTATTCTTGGTCGCTTTGGTATCACCACAAGCTACGTTGATTTATCCGATAACAAAGCCTGGCAAGCCGCTGTACAACCCAATACCCGGATGTTTTACCTTGAGACGCCATCCAATCCGATGACTGAGATCGCGGATATTCGTGCCATTGCGAAGATTGCAAATAAAGCGAATGCCTTGTTTGTAGTGGATAACTGTTTTTGTACGCCAGCATTACAACGGCCGCTGGATTTAGGCGCCGATGTCATCATTCATTCGGCCACGAAATATTTAGATGGCCAGGGTAGGGTGCTAGGTGGTGCCATCGTTGGCAAGAAATCCTTCATCATGGATAAAGTATTTCCATACGTACGTACAGCTGGACCAACCCTATCGGCTTTTAATGCGTGGATATTTTTAAAGGGCCTAGAGACCCTTGACTTGCGTATGAAGCAACAGAGTGCGAATGCCTTGGCATTGGCCCAGTGGCTCGAAAAGCAAGCTGGGGTCGAGGCTGTTTATTATCCCGGGCTAAAGTCCCATCGGCAATTTGCCCTAGCGAAGAAGCAGCAAAAGGCAGGCGGAGCGATTTTGTCGTTTGTCCTCAAAGGCGGCAAAAAGGCAGCCTTCAAATTGATCGATCAAACTACGCTGTGCTCGATCACAGCCAATTTAGGCGATACCCGCACCACGATTACGCATCCCGCAACGACCACCCATTGCCGCGTATCTCCCGAGGCACGCAAAGCTGCAGGCATTTCCGACGGCCTAGTTCGGATTGCTGTTGGCCTTGAAAGCCCCGATGACCTGATCCGTGATTTGCAGGGCGGCCTTAAAAAGTAAATTAGTGGCAAGGCGCATTACGTATGAAGTGTGTAGGTTGCCTAGGCAGCCTTTTTTGTTGCAATCGATATAGAACATACAACCATGACAACTGCATTCTCAGATGGCGCTGATTTTTGGAATAAGCGCTTTGATACCCCCGATTATATTTTTGGCAAATCTCCTAATGCGTATTTAGAAGCGCAGACTCAGCAATATGTAAAGAAGGGTGATTCCGTCTTATGCGTCGCCGATGGCGAAGGCCGAAACTCCGTTTGGCTTGCAAAGCAGGGCACGCAGGTCGACGCATTTGATTTATCAGAAATAGCCCTTTGCAAAGCAATTGCGCTTGCAAAAGAAGAGGGGGTGCAGGTTCAATTTAGTTTGGCATCAAGTGATACGTGGCATTGGCAGCCTAATCGCTACGATGCGGTAGTCGCCATTTTTATTCAGTTTGCTGACCCCGTGATGCGCACCCGTCTATTTGCACAAATGGTATCGACCTTGAAGCCTGGAGGAGTCCTGATTGTTCAGGGGTACACGCCCAAGCAATTGGTGTTTAAAACGGGTGGCCCTTCGATACTCGGACATCTTTATACAGAGGATATGATCCGTGACTTGATTGGCGATCTAGAGATCATTGATTTATGCGTGTATGAAAAAATGCTGTCCGAAGGGCCAAAGCATACGGGGATGTCGGCCTTACTGGGTCTGGTTGCTCGTAAGCTGCTTTAATAATCTAAACACTCCATTTGCGCAGAATGGTGTTGACATATTGTTCGAGCTCCGGCGGTCTGAGAGCGCCCGATAATCGGTCCAGTTCTTTTCCTCCTTTAAAGACGGCCAAGGTTGGAATCGAGCGAATCTGAAATTGGGATCCGAGGGCCTGTTCTGCTTCGGTATTGACCTTTGCAAAGACCAGTTGGTTTGCATAGCGCTGGGCCGCTGCTGCAAATGTCGGGGCAAACTGAGTGCACGGACCACACCAAGGCGCCCAAAAATCAAGCAAGACAGGTAGATGGCTTTGTCCCGTTACTTCGGCAAAATTACCTTGATTTAATTCAATCGGCGCAGATAGGAGACTTTTCTTGCAGACGCCGCAGATTGGATCTTGTG
>CANHMJ010000044.1 GCA_947461805.1 Burkholderiaceae bacterium | reverse complement strand
GCCGCGCGCTCCTGGCAATTCGCTAACGGGAACGGTATAAACACGGCCATCACTACCAAAGCCCTGCATCACGTCAACGGTACGGCACTCATACGTGGCATACAGCGCATCACCTGACTTAAAGGAAAACTGCTGTGCGTCGTGTTCGTGACCCTGGCGAACGCGAACCCAACCCTTTTGCGACACGATCACCGTTACCGGTTCATCAATCACTTTAGCCTCCGCGATTGCGCGCTTATCTTCCTGAATTAAAGTACGGCGCTCGTCGCCAAACTCTTTGGCATCGGCTTCAATTTCCTTGATGATGCGTTTGCGCAAAGTGCTATCACTCTGCAACAGGCCATCTAAATCAGCCTTCTCGCTTTGGAGCTCTTTGAGCTCTTGCTCAATCTTAATTGCCTCTAACCGCGCTAATTGGCGCAAGCGAATTTCGAGAATGTCTTCGGCTTGGCGATCGCTGAGCTTAAACGCAGTAATGAGATCAGTCTTTGGCTCATCGCTATTGCGAATGATTTTGATGACCTTATCAATGTTGAGCAAAATAATCTGGCGGCCTTCCAGAATATGGATGCGGGCATTGACCTTACCAAGGCGGTGCTCGGTACGGCGCGTAACTGTTGCAACCCGAAACGCAATCCACTCGGAAATAATGTCTTTTAGATTCTTTTGGCGTGGCCGGCCATCATTACCAATCATCACCAGATTGATAGGCGCATTGGATTCGAGTGAGGTGTGTGCCAGCAATAAATTGACGAAGTCATTGACTTCTACATTCTTGCTTTTAGGCTCAAACACTAAACGTACCGCAGCATCCTTGCTAGATTCATCGCGCACGCAGTCGAGTACATTCAAAATGGCTGCTTTGGTGTTGCTTTGATCGGGCGTTAATGATTTTTTACCTAACTTGATTTTGGGGTTGGTAAGTTCTTCAATCTCCTGCAGTACCCGCTGAGTCGAGGTTGCAGGCGGCAACTCATTCACTACAATTTGCCATTGACCGCGTGCCAATTCTTCTACCGACCAGCGTGCCCGTACTTTTAAACTGCCACGACCACCCTCATAAATCTGTGCAATATCGCTGGCAGACGAGATAATTTGACCGCCACCAGGAAAGTCTGGCCCCGGAAGAATCGCCAGCAAATCAGCGCTACTCATATTGGGCGACTTCATTAATGCGATTGCAGCGGTAGCCACCTCACGCAAATTATGCGATGGAATTTCAGTAGCCATGCCAACTGCAATGCCGGATGCGCCGTTGAGCAATACAAAGGGCAAACGCGCGGGAAGTAATTTAGGCTCCTGAAAAGAGCCGTCGTAGTTTGGCGCAAACGCAACCGTACCCTCATCGATTTCACTGAGCAGTAAGTGGGTCGCAATCTTGGTCAGGCGCGCTTCGGTGTAGCGCATCGCTGCAGCACCGTCTCCGTCGCGCGAACCAAAATTACCTTGGCCATCAATTAAGGGGTAACGCAATGAGAAGCTTTGGGCTAATCGAACCAAGGCATCGTAAGCCGATTGATCGCCATGCGGATGGAATTTGCCGAGCACATCACCAACCACCCTAGCGCTTTTCACTGGCTTTGCGTCGGAGCGCAATCCCATTTCGCTCATCGAAAACAGAATGCGCCGCTGCACTGGCTTTTGGCCATCCGCTACCTCAGGCAAGGCACGGCCCTTAACTACGCTGATGGCGTAGTCTAAATACGCCCGCTCTGCATAGACGGCCAGCGTTAAGCCATCGCTGCCATCGTCATCCATACTGTCGGACGAGGCGCGTGGCGGAGTGGGAGGTAAATTGGAATTTGAGCGAACAGCGTCGATCGTAAATAAATCAGCTTGCTCTTGCTTGCTGGGCGCCGAATTGGTTTTGCGCGTTGCCATTAAATGTCTGCCTCTACTTCATTGCCACGCTCTTCAAGCCAATCCCGCCTTGCGCCCGATTCGGATTTACCCATCAACATGTCCATGATTTTAAATGTATCTTGCTCGCTTAATGCACCCAACGTAACCGGTAGCAAGCGGCGCGTATCCGGATTGAGTGTGGTGTCCCACAATTGCTCTGCACTCATTTCGCCAAGACCCTTAAAACGTGAAATCTGCCACGCATTATCGCGAACGCCGTCTTTACGTAACTTGTCTTCTATCGCATTGAGTTCACTGGCATCAAGGGCATAGATCTTTTGCGCTGGTTTTTTACCCCGTGCAGGCGCGTCAACCCGAAAGAGGGGTGGCCTAGCGATATAGACATGCCCAGCGTCTAATAACTTCGGAAAGTGTTTATAGAATAAGGTGAGCAATAAAACTTGAATGTGCGAACCATCGACATCGGCGTCGGACAAAATGCAAATCTTGCCGTAGCGTAAATTGGATAAGTCGGGCGTGTCATTCAGGCCATGGGGGTCTACGCCAATCGCCACCGCAATATCATGCACCTCGTTGTTGGCAAATAAGCGATCGCGCTCTGCCTCCCACGTATTAAGGACCTTACCGCGCAGGGGCAATATGGCCTGGTACTCTTTGTTGCGCCCCATTTTGGCTGAGCCGCCGGCAGAGTCACCCTCAACCAAAAAGATCTCGTTCAGTGCAATGTCTTGGCTCTCGCAATCCGTTAACTTGCCTGGCAATACAGCAACGCCAGAGGACTTTTTCTTTTCGACTTTTTGTCCAGCACGGGTACGGGCTTGCGCTTGCTTGATTACCAGCTCGGCTAATTTGCGGCCATAGTCTACATGCTGGTTTAACCAAAGCTCGAGTGCGGATTTGGAAAAGCCGGATACCAAGCGCACAGCATCGCGTGAGTTGAGGCGTTCTTTAATTTGCCCCTGGAACTGGGGATCAAGTACTTTGGCAGACAAAATAAAGGAAGCGCGCGCAAATACATCCTCGGGCATTAATTTAACGCCTTTGGGTTGCAAGGCATGCATCTCAATAAAGCCTTTAACCGCATTAAAGAGGCCTTCTCGCAGGCCACTTTCGTGAGTACCACCGGCAGGCGTCGGAATTAAATTCACATAACTCTCGCGAACGGGTGGGCCATCTTCAGTCCACGTCACCACCCAGGCAGCGCCCTCGCCTTCAGCAAAAGTATCTTCATCGGCGTTACCAGTGGCATATTGTTCTGCCTCAAATGACGGAATGACCTCGGCACTGTGACCAGCGTGAGCTAAAGCCTCATTTAGGTAGCCGCGTAAGCCCTGTGCGTATTGCCAAGATTGAGTCTCGCCGCTTTTTTCTTGAATTAAGGTGACTTTGACGCCGGGCAGCAATACCGCCTTTGAGCGTAGCAAACGAATCAGATCCGCCATCGGAATAGCGGCACTATCAAAATATTTACCATCGGGCCAGGCTCGTACGCGCGTGCCATGGACTTTATCGCCTTTATCGGCAGGTCTGGTTTTGAGTTTCTCGATGACATTGCCATCAGCAAAGCTCAAGGTAGACATTTGCCCCTCACGCCATACCGTGACATCCAGGCGCTTGGAAAGGGCATTGGTTACCGAGACCCCAACGCCGTGCAAACCACCCGAAAACGCATAAGCCCCGCCGCTGCCTTTTTCAAACTTGCCACCCGCATGCAGCTGGGTAAAGACAATTTGCACCACGGGTAACTTTTCAGTGGGATGCATGCCTACCGGTATACCGCGGCCATCGTCCTCGATGCTGACACTACTATCCGCATGCAAGGTCACCATGATTTGCTTACCAAAGCCTCCCAAAGCCTCATCGGATGCGTTATCCAGCACTTCTTGGATGATATGGAGTGGGTTATCGGTCCTGGTGTACATCCCAGGGCGCTGACGAACCGGCTCAAGTCCTTTTAGAACTTGAATCGATGATTCGCTGTATTCGGAGGTTTTACGGGTTGCCATGCGCAGAAATTGTAGTCATGTCTGGGATTGCCCTCTTTTTTTACCGTTGCACGGGCTTTGCTCGCGCATTTTGGGGCGCTCTTTAGCCCTTACGCGTGATTATTTGCCCATTCATGCCAAAATTGGGCCATGGGTGCACTTAGTCATATTCGGGTTTTAGACCTCAGCCGGGTTCTTGCTGGACCATGGTGCGCCCAAAATTTAGCCGATTTAGGCGCGGACGTCATTAAAGTCGAGCGCCCTAACGTTGGCGACGATACCCGCCACTGGGGCCCTCCGTTCGCACAAAATCTACAAGGGGAAGATACGGCGGAAGCCGCTTACTTCATCTCAATCAACCGCAACAAACGCTCGATTACCGTCGATATCAGCACCCCTGAGGGTCAAGACATTATTCGTAATTTAGCGCGGGAATCCGATGTGGTGATAGAGAACTACAAGGTTGGCCAGTTAAAAAAATATGGGCTTGATTACGAGAGCCTCACCTTAGAAAAACCCGATCTCATTTATTGCTCCGTAACGGGCTTTGGTCAAACTGGACCCTATGCGCAGCGCCCTGGCTATGATTTCATTATTCAAGGCTTGGGTGGCTTTATGAGTGTTACCGGCGAGGCCGATGATTTACCTGGCGGTGGACCACAAAAAGCGGGGGTTGCGATTGTGGATTTGTTTACCGGCATGTATGCCAGCTCAGCCATTTTGGCTGCTGTCATTCACCGAGATCGCACAGGGCTTGGTCAATACATCGACATGGCTTTATTGGATACCCAAATTGCGGTCATGGCCAATATCTCGAGCAATTATTTGTGTACTGGTATTCCACCGCGGCGCTGGGGTAATGCCCATCCGAATATTGTTCCGTATCAAACCTTTCCGACCTCCGATGGCTGGATGATTATTGCCGTTGGTAATGACAGTCAGTTTCGTCAGTTTGTAAAAGCCGGCGGGCAAGAACAACTTGCAGACGATGCGCGCTTTGCCGATAACCCATCGCGCGTTGCGCACCGCTCTATTTTGGTTCCATTGCTCACAGAGATGACGAAGACCAAAACCAAAAACGATTGGATTGCCACGCTAGAAAAAGCCAACGTGCCATGCGGACCCATCAATGATTTGAAAGAAGTCTTTGCAAATGAGCAAGTCGTCTCGCGTCAGGTTGAAATACAAGTGCCTCACCCAACCGCCGGTATCATGAAATTGGTGTCAAGCCCCATGAAATTATCGGCAACTCCGGTGGAAGTGCGCATGGCCCCACCAACATTGGGTCAGCATACCGACGAGGTATTGCGTGATCGCCTTGGGTTAAGCGCAGATCAGATTACTGCATTACGCCAAAAGCAGGCAATCTAAGCCCACTATTCCATGCCGAGCACTCCATCTAGAGCGTCTATCCCACTCAAACAAGTCCTGATTTACGGTGGCCTGCTTGTCACTCTATCGATGGGCATTCGCCATGGCTTTGGTTTATTTAATCTCCCTATTACTGCCGCTAATGGTTGGGATCGCGAAACCTTTGCGCTCACGATCGCTCTCCAGAATTTAGTTTGGGGCGCACTGCAACCAGTTACCGGCGCCCTCGCCGATCGTTTTGGCGCCTTTCGCATCATGGTGGCTGGCGGCATCCTATATGCCGTGGGCCTTATAGGCATGGGCTTATCAACCGATGTGCTTCATTTCACCTTGGCGGGCGGCCTCTTGATTGGTTTAGCTCAAACTGCCACCACCTATAGCGTGGTCTACGGTATTTTGGGTCGTAACGTGGCCGCAGAAAAGCGGGTTTGGGCGATGGGGATTGCGGCTGCGGCAGGGTCCTTTGGCCAGTTCCTGCTGATTCCAGTCGAGCAAGGCCTGATTACCCACTTTGGCGCAACAGACGCGCTCTTGCTGCTGGGCTTAATGGCTACATTTATGTTGCCCATTGCCTTTAAGTTGCGAGAGCCTGCAGGATCGGCGCATTTGCAACTCGGAAATCAGACCATTGCAGAGTCGCTGAGTGAAGCAATCCATAACCGCAGCTTTCAGTTGCTCACATTGGGTTATTTTGTCTGTGGCTTTCAGGTGGTATTTATTTCGGTGCACTTGGCGCCCTACTTAAGCGATCTCTCCAAAACAGTCCCATCGGTTGGCTCACCAGCAATCGCCAGTACCGCCCTAGCTTTGATAGGCCTCTTTAATGTATTTGGTACCTTCTATGCGGGCGTTTTGGGTCAGCGCTTTCCAAAACGGTATTTACTCTCTGGCATCTATGCGAGCCGTGCTGTTGCCATTGCCCTCTTTGTATTTATGCCAATCACGCCGCTATCTACCTATGTGTTTGCAGCAGTGATGGGTTTTCTTTGGCTCTCGACTGTACCCCTAACGAACGCAATCGTGGCGCAAATTTTTGGCGTTAAATACTTAAGTATGCTTTCTGGACTGGTGTTCTTTTCGCACCAACTAGGGAGCTTTTGTGGCGCCTATTTGGGAGGCCTTTTATATGATCGCAGCGGTACTTATGATTTGGTGTGGATGATTGCGATTGTGCTGGGCATTTTTGCCGCACTCATTAATCTGCCGATTCAAGAGCGCGCCCTTGGACGACTGCAGTCGACCTAAATCGGCTTGCGTTTCGACATAGCCTGTCTGAGTACAATCCAGTATGCGCACCCTTTTCAGCACGCCAGTCCGTAAACCCGTATGGCAACGATTTGCCGTGTTGCTCTTATGCGGTCTTGTTTTGAGCTTGACCTTTATGGCTTACTTTGCACCCGACCTTATGATTGCATTAAGCAATACCGTTTGGGCGCTGTGCGGCTTTTAGATACCAACGATTGAATTGCATTACTCGCCGTAGCACAATGGATAGTGCACATGCCTCCTAAGCGTGGGATACAGGTTCGATTCCTGTCGGCGGGACCAGCAAGCTCTCTCGCTTTCATCAATATTACGTTTGCAAGACCAAAGAAATTCAGTCAATATAGTGCAATGAAAGACTAACGAGGAGGTCGCATGAATGCAGTTACGGATCACGGTATAAAAGAGGCAATCGGACAAAAAACATCGATTTATGATCCTGACGAAGCCCATTTAATTTTTCCGCGCGCTCCTCAATTTACTAATTTTGCAGAAGAGCGCCAGCACCGCAAAGAGCGTTTAGTTGCCGCATGCCGGGCATTCGCATTAGAAAATTTTGATTATGGTTTTGCTGGCCATCTAACGATTCGCGATCCAGAGCATCCCCATTTGTACTGGACCAATCCAATGGCGGTCCATTTCAGTTTAGTGAAGGTATCCAATTTAATCTTGGCCGACCACGAGGGCAATATCATCGAGGGTAAGCATGCGATCAACCGGGCTGGCTTTATTTTGCATGCTGCAGTCCATGAAATGCACCCCGATATTTTGGCGATGTGCCACGCACATACGGTGTACGGAACCGCCTTCGCATCACTTGGCATCGAATTAGCACCCATCACCCAAGATACGGCCGCTTTCTTTGAAGATCACGTCGTCATTCGAGAGGAAGCGGGTCAGGTTGCGGTTGAGGCAAAAGCGGGGCATAAAGTAGCCAGTGCATTCAAAGGCGTGAAGGCGGCTATTCATCAAAATCACGGCCTCTTTACTGCAAGCCGCCACAGCATTGAGGCAGCGGCCTTTTGGTTTATTGCCTTAGAGCGGTGTTGCAAGCAACAACTTGCAGCGCAAGCGAGTGGCAGCAAGCCAGTCTTGCTACCGCCTGATGTTGCCCGCTATAGCCGAGAACACGTCGGTAGCGAGTACATTGGGTGGCTGCACTTTCAACCCATCTGGGGATTGCTAAAAGAAACGCAGCCAGATATGTTTGATTAAACGCAAAGTACCAAAGTAAAAAAATAATCCTGTTTTGTGTTTTCAATTTAAAAATAAATGTCAACAAATTTATTTAGCGAAAAGTTATCCACAGCGAATGTGGATAAATTACAGAAAGTATTGCTAAGTATTGAATTTTTATAGGATGAGCTGGCTTGCTTAAAAAATAAGCAGTGCGAGTGCGACGGTTTTTTGTTTTATTTACCCATTGACTTTTGTTTTTTTAATCCCTTCGTTCCCAATTTTTGATGAATGCGAAGACAGTCAATGGATTAAAAAAGCGAGTGCATTCTAATTCTGATTTGCTCGTAGATTGCTTTCTCGTAAACTTGAACACATGAATGCACTCACGCCCAGTACCCTCGCTGCCCTCGAAGAATTACTCCAAAATACGGCGCGCTCGGTTCCATCCGAATACGTGCCGATTTTTCTTGCGATTCCATCCGGCAATCAGCTTGGCCAAACCGTGGGCCATCTGCACTCGGATTTTTTCACCTTTTTAAAGCATTCCCTAGCCTCAAACCCAATCGCTGGAGTTCATATTGAATCTCACCGCATGCTGCTCGATGGTCGTCGTCCTAATTTACTTAGCCAAACCATGCTGGCCCTGGCCGATCGCATGCGCCAAGGGGGGTTTATTCCAGGCTGGCGTAACGAAGAATTTGCCTTTATCGATATCCAGGGGCATGCCTTGTTTCAGGTGGAGCGCGCGGCTTTTCGCACTTTTGGGCTAAAAAGTATGGCTAGCCACATCAACGGCTTCACGGAAAGCGGTCAAATTTGGCTGGGTCGCCGCAGCGAAAACAAGCAAATTGACCCTGGAAAATTGGATAACGTGAGTGCTGGAGGCATTTCAGCGCATGAAACCCCCTGGGTTTGCGCTTCCCGTGAGCTTTGGGAGGAGGCCGGCATCCCCAAAGCCATTGCCAGCGAGATTCAGCCTGCAGGCCGCATGGAGATGCGCAGACCCGCCCCGCCCTTGGGATTTCATGCGGAATCGCTCTTTATCTACGATTTATTGCTCCCAAGCAATTTGCTGCCCACCAACCGGGATGGCGAGGTGGCTGGATTTATTGCGGTTTCCTACGGCGAAGCGGCTGCCCGCATTTTGGCCGATGAATTCACTGCCGATGCTGCTTTGGTTACCGCCGATTTTATTTTGCGGCGCAGCATTACCTAAATTTGATTCAGGTCACGGCATTCGCGATCGAATCATGGTTAAATGCGGTTAAGGATGAAACAGGGGTGCCCTCCGTAATTGGTGGCGCTGAGAAAGACCCTATTACCCGATCCAGATAATGCTGGCGTGGGGAGTGTCATCAAAACCGGTACCCGGTTTCGTCCATCAAATAATCAGTTAGGAGATGGATATGAGCACAACAGACGTTAAAACGAAACCCGCAAAACCAGAGATCCCCACCCTCAAAAGTCTAGAGCGTGACTTTGGGCAAAAGTTTGCGTATCCCGCTTCAACTAAGACGTACTTAGAAGGCTCGCGTTCGGACATCAAGGCGCCGATTCGCATGATTGAGCAACTACCCACTGCAGTGGGTAAAGAGATGGTTCCTAATCCACCCGTACCTGTTTACGATACCTCCGGCCCCTACAGCGATCCCGATATTGTGATTAACTTGGAAAAAGGCTTACCTAAACTGCGCGCCGATTGGATTGCGCAGCGGGGCGATACCGAGCAACTGGCCGGCCCTACTTCCGAGTATGGTGTAGCACGCTCCATCGATGCAGCAACCCAGCACCTGCGCTTTGCCCACATTGGAGCGCCCCGCGTTGCCAAGGCTGGTGCCAATGTCAGCCAAATGCATTACGCCCGCAAAGGGATCATTACGCCCGAGATGGAATACGTTGCCCTGCGTGAGTCTATGGGCCTCGAGCAATTACGCAAGGATCCCCGTTACACCCAATTGCTTAAGCAGCATCCAGGTAAAAGCTATGGTGCCAACTTGCCCGAGATGGTTACTCCTGAATTTGTGCGCCAAGAAATTGCTGCAGGCCGCGCCATTATCCCAGCCAACATCAATCACCCCGAATTAGAGCCGATGATTATTGGCCGCAACTTCCGAGTCAAGATTAACGGCAACTTAGGTAACTCGGCAGTAACCTCATCCATTAATGAAGAAGTAGAAAAAATGGTATGGTCGATTCGCTGGGGTGCGGACACCATCATGGATCTCTCTACCGGTAAACACATCCACGAAACCCGGGAATGGATCATTCGAAATTCACCAGTGCCAATCGGTACGGTGCCCATTTACCAAGCTCTGGATAAAACCGGTGGTATCGCCGAAGACCTCACCTGGGAAATGTTCCGCGATACTTTAGTCGAGCAAGCCGAGCAAGGCGTTGATTACTTCACCATTCATGCTGGGGTATTGCTCCGTTATGTTCCGCTCACAGCCGATC
>CANHMJ010000043.1 GCA_947461805.1 Burkholderiaceae bacterium | reverse complement strand
TGGATCGGGATCGACCGCAGCTTCCTTTTTTAAGTTCGTAAACTGAATGGTGATTTCTTTTGGGTTCACTGGGGCGTTCATTTTTCACTTCTCCAATCCACTATCATTTTTAAGCAGCGCGCATCTTCAAACGCTGTACGGTAAACATCATCTATATGTACTGATGAACGATGGTGTGTAATCAAGTCATCCAAACTCAGAAGACCCGCATCGATGCAATTCTTTACAGCATTTAAATCACTCGGATCCCATTGCGATGCAATTCGTAACTTTGCTTCCCGCATAAATGCTGGCGCAAATTGAAACGCAATATCGTTGTCATAAAATCCGGCGAGAATAATTTCTCCGCCGTGCTTGAGGCGTGCAATTAATTGGTTTAATACCTGTGCTTGGCCGCTAGCATCACAAATACGTGCATAGTCTTTTTTTGCATCGCTATCGGGATGAATCACTTGATATCCTTTAGCGCCACTCATGCGGTCGGCATTGACTTCCCAGACCACTGGCTGATGCCCCAACATCACCGCGATGCGCGCAATTAAGCGCCCCACTACGCCGTGTCCAATAATTAAGTCGGGTTGCTTATGTACATTGCCCTGCGTAACGTGATATGCCGTAGCAGCGAGCGCAAGTAGAACGCCCTCTTTGCCTATTTGCTCTGATAGGGGTGTAACGCGTACCGAAGGAACAACCACATGCGATGCGGCGCCACCAAACAATCCTTTGACATCGCCAAAGCATTTTGCGCCCGGCACAAATACGCGCTGCCCAACTGGAATAGTGGCTTTGGGGCCTGCTTTAATTACCCTGCCAACGGATTCATAGCCAGGAACAAGGGGGTAACCCATGCCTGGAAAGTTGGGCATCGTGCCGTTCCAAAGCAACTTTTCTGTACCGGTACTAATGCCGCTCCATTCGATTTCGACCACAATGTCATCGGGCTTGGGTTCATCGAGCACAAGCCTACTCAGCTTGAGCTCTTTGGGAGACTCGATGACAACGGCGGTGGAATGGATAACGCTCATATGTAATATTTTATTTACTTTTGTATATGTAAACTAATTTATACACTATTTCCAGATCTAACATCAGTATTTACCCTTAATTTACCGACTAGCCAGCACGATTTGCGTGTTTATTGGCATCTTGGTTGCCACGGTTTGAACCGATTTAAAGCCGACTTTTTTCAGTAAGCTACTGATTTCCTTAATTGTTCTTGGTCTTCCTCGGCCCATAGCTAGCAAATAAAAGCCGAAATAGGCGTGGCCCATCGCTTGCGCATCTGGCGCATCCGCCATGGGCTCTGCGATTAATAGCGTTCCGCCGCTAGGCAGAGCCGCATAAATAGAAGCAAGCAAGGTCAAAACACGCTCATCGTCGTGGTCAAAGATCACGCGCACGAGCGTAATCAAATCGGCGCCGGCAGGCAGTGTGTCGGTAAAAAAATTACCGCCGTGGGTCTGAATTTCCCGTGTTGCTGGGTTTGATCCCAACTGCTGCGCCGCTAATTGCGCCACTCCCGGTAAATCAAATAGCATTTTTTTAAGCTGTGGGCTGCCCTCATGCACGCACTTTAAAAATGTTCCTTGACCTCCGCCAACATCGAGCATGCACTGATGTTTACTAAAGTTATAAGCATCGACGATCTCATCGGCAACCAAAGGTAATGATGCCGACATCAGCGCAGAGTATTCAGCTACGCTCTCTTGATTTTTGAGGGAAGCCTGATCTTCGTCCTTATCCGAAACGTAAGGCCAATACTTTCCTAAGTTACGCTCACCCATCGAGCCCGATAAGAGTGCCAGCGGATCGCGCATGTCTGCATAGAAAGCCGTATGGTGCTCTACCATCGCCGCGATGGCATCATTACCAACTAAAGGAGAGCCGAGTGCACCCAAACCATAACGCGCTTCAGAGCGGCGCTCGAGCAAGCGAATTGCCACTGCAGCATCCACTAACGTTTGCAATCCCTTCAGCGGAAAATGCGTCAAGCGACTCAGCTCTTCGAGATTCAACGGACCATTTTTTAAAAGATTAAATACATTGAGTCGCACACACGCCAATAGGATTTGTGAATACACAAATCCAGACATCACATCAAATAAATTACTTGCACGTGATCGTGAGATAGAACGAAAAATTGGGAGGCTCGCAGCAAGGCGTTGAAAGCGTTTTGTTGCAATCAGCTGATCGCGCAGTATCAACACGCGATCCCAAAAACCATACTCTGGCTTCAACGGCAATTGCGTTTGCGTTGTAACTGTTTCGTTTGCAACAGAGGGCATGTCTGCCTGGTCGATTCTATGCGGCCATACGACTAATGCCAGCCGCAATTAAGCGCGCATCTTTTGCAAACCAGGCTGCTGGCAGAAGGCGCTCGGCTTCATGTGCGACCAGCATCTTTAGTACAGCATCGCCTTTGCAATTGGGGATCGAGCCAATCGCTTTTGAAACGAGCTCATCAAAGTATTGAACTGCGCCACTGAGTCCCAGTTCACGCGCTGAACTCGGTCGATTGTGTTCAATATCTTGCCCAGCAGGTTTACCTAATAACTCGGCATCGCCTAAGACATCACGAATGTCATCGGCTACTTGATATGCTTCACCAAGCCACTCACCCAGAGCACGCCACGTATCCGCATCGGAGCCTGCTGCTTGCGCGCCACACGCCGTTGCTGCCGCAAACAATGCGCCTGTTTTTGCACGTTGATAGTCGCCGAGGTTAGCTTGTGGTTCACATTCCCAAGCCTGTCCTGCAATGATTCCGTGTGGTGCTCCAACACCAGCTGAGATGGTTTTAATTAAAGGCGCAATGCGATTCGCAGAATGGCGCGCGGCTAATGCCACAACTTCATATGCCATCACGATTAAGGCATCACCCGACAATACTGCTAAGCGTTCACCGTATTGGCGATGAACCGACGGCACACCACGGCGCAACTCGGCATTATCAAAACACGGTAAATCATCGTGAACTAACGATGCGCAATGGAGTAACTCAATTGCAATCGCGGCCGCCATCGATAACGCAGGATCATCATCACCGCAAGCATGCGCAACCGCCAAGGTGAGTTGCGGACGAATGCGTGCACCACCCGGAAACACCGCATGGCGCATCGCTGCGCTCAATAATTTGGGGCCGGAATCGGATTCGTGGCGCGTCAATGCAGTTTCTAATGCGCGATTGATATGCTTAATTGGTGACATAAGGCACACTCCCGAGGGTGAATCGTCTAAATCCGTAGACGATTTGTGGTGTAAATATTTAATTACTTGCTAATATGTAAAAAAATATAGACACTCTTATCCTTACTGTCAACCCATGAAACCCTTAGAGCTGTTATGAACGGACCTAAATTACCCGTATTTTGCCAATATTGCCTGAAAATTAGGCAATTTAGTCCATTTCAGCTCAAATAAAGCCATGACGCAGGCCTCCATCGACCGAATTCCACAAAACTGGCCCCTGCGCGAGCTTAGTAGCTCGATTTCTACTGGGCAGATGGAATGGCACGTACAAATGGCTGGTTCTCGGCTCACCCCAGATGGGGTAGCAAAGCCAATTGCCTTATTGCTCCACGGTACGGGTTCTTCGACCCACTCCTGGGCAGAATTACTGCCTGTGCTGGCTAAATCGCATTGGGTGATTGCGCCTGACCTGCCGGGCCATGGTTTTACGATCAGTCACCAATCAGAACAGCTCTCTTTAACCCTGATCACGCATAAGCTAGCGGAATTATTGCGCGCATTAGGTGTAGAACAAATCGACAGTATGGTTGGTCACTCCGCCGGAGCTACCCTCGGATTGCAATACAGCCTGCTTTATCCCGCACCCAAACGCATCCTTGGCCTCAATCCATCTTTGGTCAGCCTACCGAGCTTCTACCATTCGTTTTTGGCGCCACTGATCAATCCAATTGCGACCTCTTCTTTTGTTTCATCGATGATTGCCGATTTATTACCGTTTACTTCGATGATCGATAAGTTGCTGGACTCTACCAATTCCAAATTGAATAGCATTCAGCGTGAGCGATACAAACTGCTGTTCAAACAAAAAAATCACATCAATGGCTCGCTTAATTTCATGGCAGCAACCGATATTCCCAACTTACTTGCCCATGCAAATGAAATCACTTCAGAGTTAACATTCTTGGTTGCAAATCAGGACAGCTGGGTACGAAAAGAAGAACTGCTTGCTGTGATCCATCGCTACTTTCCACGGTCTACCGTGATACAAAAAGACGGCGGCCATTTATTTCATGAAGCAAACCCCGAAGCAGCTTTGGCCATTATTGAATCTGCACTCGATTTGGCGCAGTAAGGCCTTCATTAATCAACTAAATAAGGAAAAAGAAACGCCATGAACTTGATAACGCTCTATGCGATTGCTGGAATCATTATTTTGGCTGGCTTAGGCCTTTTTATGAATGCCTACATCAAAGGCAATCAAACATTGAAGAAGCTCTCCAGCAAGAAAAAGAAAGCAAGTTGGTAAGTCAGAAAAAATATTGGATTACTGCCGTGCTAAATAGGCAGCGCGTTGTGAAATGGCTTTACCCGAATTGATGTAAGGCAGTGGCAAATACTGCGCAGCCATTTCCTTGGCAAGCGCTTCTGCTAATGCTTGTGGCGCACTAGCAGTATCAATAAATAAGATGGCATGCCCTGCTGTACGTAGCTGCCGCGCGGTATGCAAAGCATCTTGGTGCGCACGCTCGCGGCCCCCAACACCCTCTAATGTGACATTGGCTACGCCATCGGTCATCACCACAATCAATGGCGTCATGCCTTTACGGCGGATCGATAAAGCCATCGCATTAACCGCAGCAAAACCGGTTGCCAACGGAGTTCCGCCGCCGCCAGGCAAAGCGGCTAAATTGCGCTTGGCGCGCACTAAGGATCGCGTCGGTGGTAACACTACCTCTGCAGTACGGCCACGTAAAGCAATCATCGCAACCTCATCTCGCCGAATATAGCAATCCGCAAGCAATTGCTCGACCGCACCTTTAGCCTCTGCCAAACGCTGAGTCGCCGAAGAGCCAGACGCATCGACCAAAAAAATAGTCACCACGCCTTGGCGCTGCTGATACCGTTTCACATGCAAATCATCTGCACGAATCTGAATACGACTGCCCTGCTTTTTCACAGCAGATAGTTTTAAGTTGAACTCTGCCTGGCGCATGGTTTGCCAAGGAACGGCAGCACGAATGGTTTTCAGTAAATCCAAGCGCTTGCCGCCCTTGGGCAGTCCACGCCAGGACTCTGCTGGGCGCCCTGAATTCGCATTCTTTTGCAATTGGCCAAATTGACCTTTAGAGCCTTGTTTACTGTTCGCACGTCCTAATTCAGTATTCAGCTGAGCCAATGCATTTGCCGGAATACCGGCCTTGATGGCTTCTATTAGCAGCTCTTCTAAATCATCCGCATTGGGCTCTTCCATGTTTTCTTTAGGCTCATCTGCGTTCGTATCGCCATCACCGTTTTGATTAAGGTCATCCTGCTCTTGCGGATCTTGCTCTGATTTGCTTTGCTCTTCATTAGGCTGCTCTTCATCTTCAGCTGAATCGGTGTCATCAGCAGACTCATCCGGCTCCTGCTCTTCTCGGCTACTGGGCATACGGGTGGCGCGGTGGCTGAAGACCAAACGCGCTGCGTCGACTACCTCATCTTCCATAACGGCGTCTTGGTTTCGTAATGCCGCCAAGGCTTTCGCAGTTCGAACCGCGAAAAGACCGGCCCGGATAGAGTCAACCCCAAATGCAGCAGCCGATTGCATTAAGGATTCAATAAAGCGGACGTCGCATTCAATCTCAGGCAATCGCTTTTTTGCCTCCGCAATAACTGTTGGCGTGATATCAAGGGAATCTGTACAGTCATTCAAGCTTAGGGAATCGAGGCGCACTTCAAATGCCATATGCTCTGCCAAGCGTGAGGATATTGATTCATCTGGCGCTATGCCCTCATCAAACGCAATAATGCCAAACGCACAGGGGCTTAGTTCAGTCGTTTTCTGTGGATGCCGTACCTCGCCGCGATCAACTACTTGTAGGATGTGCGCAATCGTATGCGGTGATATACGTTCAGCCATGGGGAGCACAATAAAACCACCGTGGCTTTTTGCTAACAATCCAGTGCTGTATACCGGCTTGCCATGCTGCAGAGTTGCCTCTAGATCGAGACCGCCAAGCAATTGCTCATCTTGTATCTGCAAGGGAATTTTTTGGAAATGCGCGCCCGGGGCAATCTGCGTTTCTAGAAATACAAACCATGCATCCCGAATAGGGCCAAACTGACTCTTAATGCAAATGCCGCCTAAGCCATGGGGATCAATTGCCAATAGTGCTGCGGTTGTCTGTGCATCAAACCAAGCAGATTGACCGCGTTGTGTGGTCATGGCGCTTTAGAAAAAATCAGCCAATACACGCTCGACTCGCGTTGTAGAGCTGCTGTCATCCAATGGATTGCGTCGCAAGCGGTGGCGCAGTGCCAGTGGCGCTAATCGCTTTAGGTGTTCAGCCGTTGCTTTGCGTGCACCATCAAAAGCAGCAAGCGCGCGCATACCGCGCATCAAGGTTAATTCACCACGCAGTCCATCGGTGCCAAGTTGAGCGCACAGCTTAGTTGCCAGCGTTAGTACGTCATCGCCAACCGTGACCTTCGCCAAGCGCTTACGCGAGCTGAGAATTTTCTCTTTAAACTCCGTTTCGCTATCCTCGTATTGCGCCAAAAAGCCAACTGGGTCGCGCTCAAATGCATCGCGACGCTTAATGATGTCGATGCGCTGCGCTAAATCTTGCGGGGTTCTTACCTCAACCGATAAACCAAATCGATCGAGCATTTGCGGACGCAACTCACCCTCTTCTGGGTTGCCACTACCGATCAACACAAAGCGTGCAGGATGGCGAATACTTAAACCTTCGCGCTCAACCACGTTTTCTCCAGAAGCCGATACATCAATCAACAAATCAACTAAGTGGTCTTCCAATAAGTTCACTTCATCAATGTACAAATAACCACGATTAGCCTTGGCCAGTAACCCGGGTTCGAATACTTTAATGCCTTGGGAAAGGGCTTTTTCAATATCAAGCGCTCCCACTACTCGATCTTCTGTCGCACCCAGCGGCATATCCACTACAGGAACGGGTACCAAATCGGTCTTTAATTTATCACCAGCAACCTTACGCGCCTCACAAGCAAAGCAGAGGGTCGGAGCACTGGGATCGCAGTGATAGGGACATCCCGTCACTACTTTCATCGGTGGCAAGAGTGCTGCCAATGAACGAATCGTGGTTGACTTGCCGGTGCCGCGGTCACCAAAGATCAGTACGCCACCAATACTGGGTTCAATGGTGGAGAGGGCAATTGCCAACTTCATCTCATCTTGAGCAACGATCGCGGTAAAAGGGAAATTAAGAGCCATCTCAATTCAATTTAGGTTATAGACCCTGAAAGAATACTACGAATGGGTGTGGCTACTCTTTAGCAGGGCCAGGCGCCATTGACTATTGGATTGGAATCAGGATCTCATTCCGCCGCATCCACGGAATACTCCAAGGCGGGTTGTAACGGGCTAGGCGGGGGTTGCCCGATGAAAGTGCATTTTTTGATTTAATCCAGGCCATCAGTTCAGCCGTTTTTTCTTGTACTTTATCGTCCGTAACAAATCCCGTAAAACGAATCACGGCTATTTTTTGAGGTCCTATGGCCAATAGCTTCACTTGAGGATTGTTTGGCTTGGGCAGAGTATCTAAGGTGTACTGCTTTGGCATAACAAACTGGATGAGCCAGGTTTTTTGATCACCCTTACCTTCGGCAATCACTGGCACAGTCATCTCAATCTTTTCTGGAGCTGGTTCGGCCATATTAACTCCGCCGTCCCGTACTGCAATGTTATTGCCAAAGATGTAATTGGCAATCAGACGAAAGCCGGCGCTCGAAGCTTCACTGAGATCGCCTGACACCTCAACCTGCGCCACAATTAATGGGGCATATTGCCGAATTTCAAATGGCTCAGCTTGTAGGGTAACGCGATAACTCGGCTCTTCTGTTGCCATGGCAAGGGGCGCTCCAATCAGAAAAAGAGAGAATGCAAGGCTAGCCTGAAGCCAAACCTGCATTACACGGAAAGGATCCCAACTACTACTAAAGCAAAGCTTACTTAAAGTCATATAGTCGCTCTGGGTTACTGACTAGTATCTGCTTTAACAGCGCAGGCTCTTGAATCCAATTTCCCAGTAGATCACACAAATCAGCGTCATTGGGCATAAAGCCTTTCACCATCACATGCGGCCAATCGGTACCCCACACAATGCGGTTTGGATTTGCTTTAAGTAAGGCCTCTGCAAATACATTGACATCCGAATAGGGTGGAGCAGCTTGCTCCGAAATGCGATAGGTGCCAGTCAATTTAACCCAGGCACGCCCCTCCCGCATCATTGCGCACAGGTTCTGAAAGCCAGTATTGGCAATACCAAGGCCCGCCTTCACGTAACCAAAATGACCAATCACAATCTCCACCGGGAAATCATGAAAGTCTTTTTGAAGCTGCGGAAAGGCATCCACGTGCATTAAGAATTCCAAATGCCAGCCAAAGGGAGCAATCCGCTGTGCCAGCGAACGGAGCATGGTCATTGGCAATTGCCCGGTTGCGTCAGCTAAATCCACGATATTGCAGCGCAGTCCCCGAACGCCTGCGTGATGCAAAGACTCAATTTCAGCATCGGTAATGGTGTTGTCCACTACCGCAACGCCACGCAATTGTGTTGGGAATACCTTGAGGGCTGCGAGCATGGCACGGTTATCGGTGCCATAAATACTGGGCTGCACTAAGACGGCACGCTCAACCCCCAAGTGCGTTAACAGATTGAAATAATCCGCGAGCAGCGCATCTGGCGGGGTATAAATGCGCTCACTGAAATACGGAAAGCTACTTTCCGGTCCACAAATATGGGCATGGCAATCCGTTGCCCCAGCCGGCAACAGCAGATCGGGCCTGCGCAACACCCGATCTGGAGCCTGGCAGAGTGGCGCCTTACTGAGGTTCAATACCGGCGTCTTTTGCAATCTTGGTGTACTTGGCGATTTCATTCCGAACAAACTGGGCCGTTTGTTCCAAATTCATCGACTTGGATGAAATGCCTGCTTTCGCGTACGCTATTTTGATATCCACGTCCTGCAGCGCGCGATTAATGTCCTCGTTGATCTTGATCTTGATTTTCTCTGGGGTAGCGGATGGAGCCCAAACGCCAAACCAAAGTCCAATATCAAAGCTCGGATATCCCTGCTCTGCAATGGTTGGAATCTCTGGCGCAACAGACGCTCGTGTCATGCTGGTTATACCCAATGCACGTGCTTTGCCGCCGCGGACTTGCGCCATGGCTGTTTCAAATGGAGCCATGTAAAACGCTGTTCTACCTGCAATGGTTTCTGTAATTGCTTCGGGTGAGCCCTTATAAGGAACGTGCAGCATCTTGATTCCCATGGTCTGATTAAAGTACTCAGCAGCCAAGTGCGTAGAGCTGCCAATTCCAGCAGAAGCGTATGGCAGATCGCCAGGTTTTGCTTTTGCAGCGGCTACCAGATCTTTGATTGATTTATATGGGCTATCAGCGCCGACAATTAATAGATAGGGTGTTGTGCCCAGAATATTCAGATCCGTCAGGCTTTTTAAGTCATAGGGTAATTTTTTATAAATCGCCGGATTAGCTGCATACGAAGCAGACTGCACCAACAAGGTATAGCCATCCGGCGCCGCATTAACCACCACGCCGGTGCCAACCAAACCGCCAGCACCTGGGCGGTTTTCAATAATCACCGGTTGCTTCCACAATTCAGACAAACTTTTTGCTACCAATCGACCGGCAATGTCGGCGCCCGATCCAGGCGTTAACGGTACAACCATCTTGACGGTCTTGGATGGGTATTTATCGACCGCTGGCTGCGCCTGGACATGGATGCCTACGCCCAATAGGGCCAAGCTAACTAAGCCAACTTGCCATTTTTTATGCATCTGCTTGATTTGGGTCACAGTAAGTCTCCTTTTATTTTTTTATTGCTGCCCTGAAATACTAAGCCAATTTATTGAACGGAGTCCAAAAAGTGCCTCAAGGATGCATTGAATTGATTTGGCTTTTCAATATTCGATAAATGGGCTGCATCGTCGATGATATGCATACTCGAATGCTGAATTAAGCGATGCAGCACAGTCGCCTGAGCCACGGTACACGCAGGATCCTGCCTACCCAATAAGACCAAGGTGGGAGCCGTAATCTTGAGCAGCATCGTTGACTGCGCCATATCCCGA
>CANHMJ010000042.1 GCA_947461805.1 Burkholderiaceae bacterium | reverse complement strand
TGAAATCTCAGCATCGTCAGCAATCGCTGCGATAAGTTCTGCTTTGTTCAAGTGAAGCTCCTTGTTGGTATGTATGTTGGCGCACAACGCGCTGACATGATTTTAAACACAAAAAATAATAAAAATAAAGTTGTTTGAATTATTTCTGCTACGCATTCGAACTAAGGCTGATCTAAAACAAGCAAATCAATCACAAAGTACTCTGTTTCCCCAAAACAGCTGGTTGGCAGGCCGACATGCTGTTCATATTTTAGCGCGACTTTTTTGCCTAAATTGGCATTAATTTTTTGCGCTACAGCATCATCGCGCACCGAAAAGAAGAATTTCTCGGACATGGTTCCAGGCATCGAGACCATTGCCATCTCCCCTTCCCAGGTCTTGCATAGGTAGCCCCTACTGGAGAATTTCTGCACATAACCCGCACGCTCTCCATCGGCATAACTCCAACTTAGCATCACCCAGGTATAGGCTGAAATAAGCGTAAGTCCAAGTAATATAAGGCCTAATAGGCTTTTAACAAATCCATTCATTGCTTTTTCTCGATCGCATTTTGCGTTAAATCTGCGCCCTATGGCGACGTTATATCTGTGTCAATGCATTCGGCATTATTGAAATATGACCTTACTGGGCTCATCTGGATCTATCATAACGCTGTAAGCATGCAAACAATGCATTCATATTGCAAAGCCGCATTGTGGTGTACGCGTAATTTTTTGTGAGACTATTTTATGTTCCGTTTTCTATTCGCCTCTCTTAGTCTAATTTTTTATACGCAGAGCGCTGCTGCCACTGGGGAAAACACGTACAAGCAAGTGTGTGCTGTTTGCCATCAAACTGGCATCGCTGGGGCGCCAAAGCTTGGCGATAAAGCCAAGTGGGGCCCATTAATTAAAGAGGGCCAAACCCAGTTAACTGCCCATGGCTATGTTGGCGTCCGAGGCATGCCCGCAAAAGGCGACAAAGCGGACCTCAGCGTAGCTGATTTTGCTGCCTCGCTTGTTTTTATGGTGAATCAGTCTGGTGGCAGTTGGCAGAATCCGGATGCTAAAACACTCGAGCGCATTAACGCGGAAATTATCAAACGAGAAAGCAGCAAGAAAAAATAGGATTGGCTTGCCTTTGATGGCGGCATTTACTTATTTAAACTCAGCCTCCATACGCTGGCGAATATGTATCGCAGATTGAGTGGCATCGTAATCTACATCATTCCACGTCACAATCTGTCCGGCTCGAATGCCGTTTCGTAAAGTCAGGCGATGCGCCAAGCCAATCGGCAATGCTCTGATGCGCAGCGATTCGGCAGCCGGCATTAACTTTCCATAGACGGTAAAACCGCCTTCGCCATCCAGCACTTCGCCTGGCTTTAAATCCCGCTTAGCGCATGCAAGAACATCGCCAACAAAGGCTCCGGTCGCACCTGTTGCCTCCTTGCGCAAAGCCACACTCGCCACTGAAATCCCCAACTCAAGTCCAATCAAGTGGTAGGGCTTGTACATGGCGGCATACCACCCGGAAGCATCGGTCTTTAATCCGTATTGCAAAAAGCAATCTCTAACGTAGTCACTTGGCGCATGGAAAACGGCATACACTCCCCAACGTAAGTCACGGAACACCGGACGGCCATCACGCTCGATTGACGACACCACTTCAACCATCCCCTTGCGTGGCAGTAGGCCGCCATCCTGAGTAGGCTTAAGCAGCGCTGGTAAGTCATCAACGCCGCATGCTGGAAAACCTAAGCCGTGCTCAGGAACCTGCAAATCACAGGCATTCGCAACCGCGGCCATTTCCAGTGCGGACTTGGTGCCATCCAAAAAAGAATTGAACATTTGCGCATTAAAGTCACCGCCCGCGACTTGTTCCTCACTAAAGCCGTAATGTCCCCATACGGTTTTGGGTGTCGATGCATGGTATGCCGGCAGGTATTTTGTGCCCTTACCTGCACACACTACTTCCAAGCCAATTGTTCTGGCCCAATCGACCATTTCTGCAATTAGAGCGGGCTGATCTCCTGAAGCCATCGAATAGATAACCCCGGCTTCGGCTGCTCGCTTTGCCAAATAGGGGCCCGCCAATACATCTGCTTCGACATTCACCATAATGATGTGCTTACCATTCTGAATGCAGCGCAGGGCATGTTCTATCCCCGCCGCGGGCACGCCAGTGGCCTCAATCACCAGCTCAATGGCGTTGTCATCTAGCAATGCATTTGCATCGCTGGTAATGAACGTACTTCCCTTCTGTACTGCCTCAGAAACAGAAGCGGCCTTAAACCGATCTTCCTGCCACCCTACGCGGCGCAACGCAGCCTGAGCACGATCCGGCGATAGATCGGCAATCCCGACCAAATGAATTCCTGGTGTCCGCGGTATTTGGGATAAATACATGGATCCAAATTTGCCCGCGCCAATCAATGCAATCCGAATTGGCTTGGAATCCTGGGCCCTTTGTTGTAATTTTTTATACAAAGACATAAAAACTCCGATTGAGATCGCTATTTATGCTGCACGAAAGCGATTGGCTCACTTAAAATGGGTAATTGTTTATTTTGCCTTGTTTCAAACGGTACTCCGTTTTTATTGAAAGTAATTACTGCTGTTATGGAAATTCGCCACGCCATTTTATTAATCTTTGTAAGCTCTGCGCTCTATGTATATTTTAGGGGCCGCGTTCGCTTTAGCGTGATGCGCTCACTCACTGACTATGTTGTTCTGCTGGCGCCAATCAATTCCTTACTCTATCTTTTTTCTAAAGTGAAAGCGGGCGCCTACATACCTGTGACGGAGTTCCCCGAGTTAAAAAAATTGCAAGATAACTGGGAAGTAATTCGTGCTGAGGCTCTAGCTTTAAATGAGGGCGGCTCTATCGCGGCCGCAACCGGTTATAACGATATTGGTTTTAACTCTTTTTTTCGAACGGGCTGGAAACGTTTTCATCTTTACTGGTACGGCAAAGATTTAGCTTCCGCAGAAGCTGCCTGCCCAAAAACCGTGGCTTTACTTAAATCCATTCCATCGGTTAAAGCAGCGATGTTTGCATCACTGCCCCCAGAAGCAACCTTGGTACGGCATCGCGATCCCTACGCCGGCTCACTGCGTTACCACCTGGGATTAGTAACTCCTAATAGTCCGGACTGTTTTATTGATGTTGATGGTGAACGCTACTACTGGAAAGATGGCGAGGCCGTGATGTTTGACGAGACCTATATTCATTACGCTGCCAATAAAACCGATCACCAGCGCATCGTTTTATTTTGCGATATCGAACGTCCGGTCTACACTAGGGTAGTGCAGGCATTTAATCGATGGTTTGGAAAGCACGTGATGAGTGCCGCCGCATCGAAAAACGTTGACTCAGAGCAAGTCGGCTTTGTTAATATTCTATTCGCCTATGTGTACCATTTACGCAGCAAGGCAAAGCAGCTTAAAGCGAAGCAGCGCAGTGTCTACTACATCGGCAAATGGGTATTGATTCTTGGCATTCTTTGGCTGCTCTTTTGGTAAATACTACGGCCTTAGACTTTGTAAAACCTGCTCTACAGAAATAGGTGCCCATAGCTCAATGCACTTTACTTTGCTCGCTTGACCAGAAATAAGGTGAATCTGTCGCTGCGGAATACGTAGCTGCTTTGATAACCACTGCAGCAGTGCTTCATTTGCACGGTTATCCGTTGCAGGCTGCTGCAACGACACCTTTAAATGGCCATCGTGCGTGCCCACAATTTTGTTCACCTTGGCGCCAGGCTGACAGTAGATGCTCAGCTCTATTCCAATATCCGTTTGTTTTAACCAGTGTGGTGTCATCAATCTAATTTAAAATCAAACCATGACTATACCTAATTCGGCTAATGTTTTGGAACACCTTTTTGCAAAGAATCGGGAGTGGGCTAGCTCGATGGTTGAGGAGGATCCGGATTTTTTTTCACGCCTCGTATCACAACAGGCCCCTGAGTTTCTATGGATCGGCTGTGCCGACAGCCGGGTGCCTGCGAATGCCATCGTTGGCCTTTTACCCGGAGAGCTCTTTGTTCATCGCAATATCGCTAATGTGGTGGTCCATACTGACCTGAACTGCCTTTCTGTTTTGCAATTTGCGATTGATCTTTTAAAGGTAAAGCACGTGATTGTCTGCGGTCACTATGGCTGCTCTGGCGTGCACGCCGCCCTGGGCGACAAGCGTGTAGGCTTAGCTGATAATTGGCTTAGGCATGTGAAAGACGTGCATCAAAAACACGAGCGCTACTTAGGCGAGGCCTTACCTAAACACGAACGCCAAGAGCGCCTCTGCGAACTCAATGTGATTGAACAAGTTACCAATGTATGTGAGACCACCATCGTCCAAGATGCCTGGTCACGAGGCCAAGACCTCACCATACACGGCTGGGTATACCGCCTAGAAGATGGCGGGCTTCATGATCTTGGCATGACCGTTGGGTCGACCGATGACATTAAATCGCTCACCAGCCAAAGTCTACTTCGGTACAACAAAGCCAATCTTGATTAAAGCGGCGTTCAATTATGTGGGCGTAGGCTTTTTGGCGCTCTTATCGGTCCTGCCTTACCGCCTGGTGGTGCTCTTTGGATATGGGCTCGGCGCAGTTGCGGCGCGCATACCCGGGAAACGTAACCGCGTTGTTAAAGTCAATTTGCGGCTGTGCTTTCCGCAGCTTAACAATTCTGAAATCGATGTAATCGCAAATGACCACTGGAAGCTATTGGGTCGCAGCATTGCAGAACGCGGGATTATCTGGTTGGGTAGTGCTCAAGCTGTAACCAAAATGGTTGAGGTACGCGCTGCCGTCGACTTGTGCGATCAAAAGCCTCGTATTTTGGTCAATATGCACTTTACGGGCATCGAAGGCAGTATTGTGATTAGCGCCCTTGCAAAAGAGCGGGGCTGGCCGCGAACATCTGGACTTTTTCAGCGCATGAAGAATTCTTTTTTCAATGAGCGCATCATTCGATGGCGAAATCGCTTTGGCGGAAACGCCATTGATCGCCAAGGCAACTTACTGCCGCTGATTCGTGAAATTCGCAAAGGCAATCTCATCATCATTGCGCCGGATTTGGATCTTGGCCTCAGGGATTCAGTTTTTGTTCCTTTTTTTGGTATTCAAACGAACACCATTACTGCCGTGTCTCGCCTTGCCTTAATTGCTCAAGCAGAGGTGTGCATGATGGTTACTACTTTACTGCCTGACCGTTCACACTATTGCTGTGTTATCAGTAAACCCATTGATGGCTTTCCAAGCAGTGATCCTATTGCCGATACAGCACGGCTGAATGCAATTTACGAAGCCGAGGTCCGCCAGCATGTCGCCGAGTACTACTGGGTGCATAAGCGCTTCAAGAATCGCCCCGCTGGGCAAGCCAGTCCTTACTAAGTTGGCCGCACAAAATCTAGATTTAAATTCCTTACTGGCGATTGACCAAATAAATACCCAGTGCGATTGAAATAAAAGCAGCGATCAGGCTACTGTCAATGGGGTCGCCTGCGAGAAAAAAGCCGAAGAGCAGTCCAAACATCGGGGTGAGAAAACTAAACGCAGACACTTTGGTCGCAAGATAGTGACGCAAAAGCCAAAACCAAAATAAATAACTGGCGGCTGCAATAATAACGGACTGAAGAAATAAAGACGCCATTGCATTGATCGAAAGCGTTTCTGGTAGTGGAATTTCATTCAGAAAGCAAAGACCAACTAAGGCAATGGACGAGAAAAACAGCTGGAAGAATAGAGTGCGTTCTGGCTGAATTTGTCCAAGCGTAGTGGTGCGCACCACAATGGTTGTAAATGCCCATGCCGTAGCGGCCCCAATGACGGCAATGTCGCCCAACCAAAAGTGGGCTGAACCACTAGAAAATCCATCGTGAAAGGCAAATGCCAGTCCAGCAAATGCAATGAGCAAACCGCTTGACTGCCCCCAGTTTAGGCGCTCTGCCGGTATAAAGATGGGCAACACCAATGCCACGATAAATGGAGCTAAGTACAAAAAGGTGATGGCGCGCGATGTATTGGTGTGCTCGAGCGCCGAATACAGCAAAACAAACTCAGCAAAAAACAGTAGGCCAGCAATTGCGCCTGGCAAGAGGGTGCGGTCCGACTGAAATGGCTTAATTCTTTTAAATGCCATCCAGGCCCATACGCATGCACCGGCAATAATCGAACGAATGGTTAATTGCATGAGCAGCGGCACTTCGTCTGCTATTGCCTGAATAGCGATCTGTTGATAGCCCCAAATCAAACAACACCCCGTTATCAGGATAATTGCTTGCAAATCCAAGCTTAGCTTGCGATCAACCGGCGGTTTTATTGGGTCTATCTCCGGTTTAGGCTCTTTTTTGGGCGCATTCATTCTGAATTCAGTTTAGCAAGGCTCTGCGTAATTCATAATAGCGTGATGGAACAATTTCGCGTCTCTAAACTGCTTTCCGAACTCGGTCTGTGCTCGCGGCGCGAGGCCGACTCCTATATTGAGCAAGGCCTCGTAACGGTGGATGGCAAAGTTGTGTCTGAACTCGGCTCGCGCGCATACCGTAGCCAAAAAATTGAATTACGCTTAGACGCCCAGAAACAGCAGGCTGCCCGCGTTACCATCATCCTTAATAAGCCCGTTGGCTTTATCTCCCATCGGGATGATGATCAAGAGTACCAGCCAGCAGCATCGCTCATTACCCCTGAAAACTTTTTTTCGGGGGACTCTAAACATACTGGCCGCTTTAATACCAAAGGTTTAGCACCAGCAGGTCGGCTAGATATCGATTCCAGCGGCATGCTGGTCTTAACGCAAGATGGGCGCATAGCCAAACTATTGATTGGCGAAAACAGCCCCATTGAAAAAGAATATTTAGTGCGGGTAGAGGGTAAGCTCTCATTTGATGATCTTGATTTACTCCGGCACGGACTTATCCTCGACGATCAAGAACTTAAACCTGCCAAGGTAAGTTGGCAAAATGAAGATCAATTGCGCTTTGTATTGCGTGAAGGCCGCAAACGCCAAATCCGCAGAATGTGTGAGCTCGTTGGGCTTCGGGTTTTAGGTTTAAAACGGGTACGTATGGGGCGGATTTCCTTGGGCCCGCTGCCCGTTGGTCAATGGCGGTTTTTACGGCCAGAAGAGCGCTTCTAACCGAGCTAGTCAATCCTGCCGCTTATAATTGCGTCAAAATGTAGACCATAAGTAGAACAGCCATCGATCCACAGCAGTCCCAATCCCCAGGCCAAGAAGTACTTCGTCGCCGCAGCTTTGCCATCATCTCCCACCCAGATGCTGGCAAAACGACGCTGACCGAAAAGCTATTGTTGTACGCTGGAGCAATCCAAATTGCAGGTAGCGTCAAGGCCCGTAAGGCGAGTCGCCACGCGACATCGGACTGGATGGAAATAGAAAAACAGCGCGGCATCTCCGTTGCCAGCTCGGTGATGCAAATGGAGTACCGCGATTGCATCATTAATTTATTAGATACGCCAGGCCACCAAGACTTTTCTGAAGACACCTACCGCGTACTTACTGCAGTGGACTCAGCACTCATGGTGATTGATGCTGCGAATGGCGTTGAATCACAGACCTTGCGCCTCCTAGAGGTATGCCGTGCCCGCAATACACCACTGATTACTTTCATTAACAAGATGGACCGCGAAGTCAAGCGACCCCTTGAGCTAATGGATGAAATTGAAAACGCCCTTGGGATGGAAGTAGTGCCATTTACCTGGCCCGTGGGTATGGGCAAATCCTTTGCTGGCGTAATTGACATTGCTAAGTCAAAGATGCGTCTCTTTAAAGCAGGCGAAGATCGTGTCTCTGATAATTCTGACACCCTGATTGATATACATGATCCAGCCCTACAAGAAAGGCTCGGCTCTGATCTGAAAGAAGCGCTAACCGAGGTTGATTTGATTCGAAACGCTATGCCTGAATTTAATCTTGAGGCATTTTTAGCGGGTAAGCAATCTCCTGTGTTCTTTGGCTCTGCCATTAATAATTTTGGCGTACGAGAAATTCTCAATACCTTGGTAGAGCTTGCGCCACCACCCGGCTCTCGTAAGGCTATACAGCGTGAAGTATCGCCGGCTGAAAGTAAATTTTCTGCGGTGGTTTTTAAGATTCAAGCCAATATGGATCCTGCGCATCGCGATCGCGTTGCATTCCTGCGGATTTGTTCTGGGCACTTTCAGCGCGGTATGCGTCTGAAGATTTGCCGTAATGGCAAAGAAGTTCGAACCAACAATGCGTTGTCCTTTTTATCGCAGCGGCGTGACATTCTGGATGAGGCGTTCCCTGGTGACATCATTGGCCTGCCTAATCATGGCTTACTTCGCTTAGGCGATACGCTAACCGAAGGCGAGCAACTTCAATTTACGGGACTGCCTTTTTTTGCGCCTGAAATTTTCAAATTAGTTGAGTCGGCCGATCCGTTGCGCTCCAAGCAATTGCGTACTGGGCTGATGCAACTCGGCGAAGAAGGGGCGATCCAGGTCTTTAGGCCGATGGCCGGCGGCATCATGCTACTGGGCGCGTTTGGTCAACTACAGTTTGAAGTAGTTGCACACCGCCTCAAGAGTGAATATGGCGCCGAGGTACGCCTATTGCCAGCCCGTTATAGCTTAGCCCGCTGGGTCAGCTCGGCCGATCCCGTTGCCCTTAAAAAGTTTACGCAAGAAAACATTCACCGCATGGCTGAAGACGTCGTCGGTGCCGCAGTATTTTTAGCAACGCACAAATCAGAACTGGATGTAGCGCAGCAGCGCTGGGAAAGCATTGAGTTTCATGCCTTACGTGAGCATGCTGGTCTGATCTATCAATCAGAGCTAGCTGGCTAGCTAGGGTCTGCAGTCAAAGACGGTTACCACAGCGCCATCCGTCTCTCGGTAAACTGCTTTTTTTCCGTACTGCATACAATAGGCTTGTGCTTTACTTTGTAAATCTGCACGCGACTCATTGGTCGAATTTAAAAACGTAACCTTGTTTGCATCCGATGCATCGGTATAGATGGTTGCGCATGCTGATAATTGAAAGCCTATCAGCAGCGCTAAGCCGAGCCTAAGGGGTCGCCGCACTAAGCTATTGCCAATTAGCGTCATTGGCATGTGATGCGGCAATCGTACTTTATGCAAGCGCTTCTTTTTCGGCTGAAATTTCTTTGCGGCGCTCTTTACATGCAGTGGCAATGTCTTGCAGTGCTTTGCGCGCTCGAGCAGCAGAAGCTTTAACTCCCTTTACTTTGAACTTTTCATTTTCAGCCAGATAGGTTTCATACGCAGCGATGATGGTTTCGTGTGATGTCATGATCTTCCTTTGCTTTACGTTGTTCTAGTCTAAATTGGGGTGCGGCACTGCTAATACTTCCCTAATACTACAAATATTTATAGCAGATTTCAGAAAATATACTTTTTTTCAGCAAAAAATTGCTGTTATTCTGAATCGAATCACTATTTTGTGCCCTAATCGGGGGGTTAACTGGGCGAAATTACTTCCCCCCTTGCGCCATTAAATCTTTATAAAGGTTACCTATGGCCGCAGGTCAAAATCAGCGCAATCGCAAAAACGATCCCATGCTCACCAAAACAGGCAAAGCACGCCTGGGGCCACTCAATGTGGCTCAACTGTCTAAATTAATGGAATCGGCAACCAAGCCAAAAATTAAAGCTAAAGTGCAGCGCGAGCTAAGCAAGCGCGCCCCAGTTGTTGCGCCGGCGTAATCCAGGCTGTTGAGGTGCAGTTAGCATAGTAGGCCCTTCTACTGGAAATAAAAAAGCCGCCAAATACCTTGGCGGCTTTTTTCATGCACATTAAAGTTTTCTAGCGCAGCAACTCTTGAGCTGCCAAAACGCCGCTGCCCTTTAGTGGAATACCAAACGCAGTCATGCCCATCTCGCAGCCACTCAATGCCGCCAGGAGGCTGAGCTCATTGCAATCGCCCAAGTGACCAATCCGAAACGCGCGGCCCTTTAGCTTACCAAGGCCAGTGCCCAAGGATAAGTTATAGCGCTCCTGAATAAGCTTACGCAATGCGTCCGCATCAAAGCCCTCGGGCAGCATTACACCAGTCAAGACGGGCGAATACACCTCTGGTTCTTGGCACAGAATTTCCAAGCCCCAAGCAGTCACTGCGGCTCGGCATGCTTTGGCCAGGCGTTGGTGCCGCGCAAATACGGCATCCAAGCCCTCTGACTCAATCATCGCAATGGCTTCATGCAAGCCATAAAGCAAGTTGGTCGATGGCGTGGTTGGCCAGTACCCCGTTTTATTGGAAACCAGAATCTCATCCCAGGCCCAAAACGCTTTTGGTAGTGTTGCTGTTTTATTGGCCTCCAAGGCCTTAGGTGATAAGGCATTAAAGCCCAAGCCGGGCGGCAACATTAAGCCTTTTTGGGATCCACTCACCGTCACGTCGACACCCCACGCATCATGGCAATAGTCTGCCGATGCTAAACCGGAAATGGTATCCACCATGAGCAGAGCGGGATGCTTAGCATCATCCATTGCTTTTCGCACAGCAGCAATATTCGAGGTAACGCCTGTGGAGGTTTCGTTGTGAACCACACAGACCGCTTTAATTTTGTGCTCAGTGTCTTTTTTAAGGCGCTCTTCAATTAGCTTCGCATCGACGCCCCTACGCCAGCCCTCAAGCCCAGGCTTACCCAAGAACTCGGCATGAATGCCAAGCTTGTCAGCCCTGTGTTTCCACAGGGTTGCAAACTGACCGGTTTCGTACATCAAGACATGGTCGCCAGCGGAGAGGGTGTTTACTAAAGCAGCTTCCCATGCACCCGTTCCCGATGAGGAATAAATTATCACGGGGTGTTTGGTTTTAAAAATACGCTTAATGTCCTCTAGCAGCTTTAAACCAAGCTGGCCAAACTCGGGGCCACGGTGATCGATGGTTTGATAGCTGATGGCGCGCAGAACGCGCGAAGGGACTGGGCTTGGCCCAGGAATATGTAAAAAATGGCGTCCTGAGGCATGTGCATCTAATTTCAACATTGTGTGTCTCACTTTTTATAGGTTTAGCCCGTGATTATCCAATAAAAATGGCAAATCTTCCCCGAATGAATGACCCTAAAAATAGGCACTTACACCGGCGGCGTTGGCTCAGGCGCCTTAATTAGCATGCGTTTGCCCACCATGACGGTCGATACGACT
>CANHMJ010000041.1 GCA_947461805.1 Burkholderiaceae bacterium | reverse complement strand
GGTCATTGCCCTTGCCGATACATTCCAGCCATTTACTAAGGATGTGGTTCCCACCTCTTGTCTAAATTGATTAGTGATGCCGCCAGCTAAAGTTCTTGAAAAATCGATTGGATATAAATTATCCGAGACCCGCGCAATATTTGCATACCCATTCCAATTAGGCGCAATGCTTTGGCGCTGCTGCCAATCGTACTTCCAACGATCGCGCCCGAGTATTTTGTCGTAAGGCAAAAATTCCGCCGCTACGGTACCGGAATATTTTGGATCAATGTAGCGATATGAGCCGCCCAATTGGGTGCCGCGAAACGACATATAACGCGGCATTATTAACAGATCGCGATTGGGCGCAATATTAAAATAATAAGGCTGAGTTACATCAAAGCCATTATTCGATCCATAGCCCGCGATCGGCGCAAGCAAACCCGAGCGCCGCTGATTGGAGATTGGCAAACTAAAGTAAGGTGTATATGCAATCGGTACATCAAAGAATCGCATCACCCCATTAGTACCCGTCATCTCTTTTTGTTCGTTATCAATTTCCATGCGGTCTGCTGTGAAATACCAATCCAAGTTATCGGGCGAACAGGTCGAATACGTTCCCTTATCAAACACAAAAACATCGGATGATTGAATCGTTAATTTTTTCGCTTTACCACTCGAGCGGTTGTCACGCATTTCGTAGCTCGGCTCCTGCATCTCCCCTTGCCGGGCATCGACTTTGAAGCTAGCCTTAGGGCCCCGAAATGTGGAGTTGCCTTTAATCATCTCAACATTACCGATTAAATCGGCAACATCTGTATCGGGGTGATACACAATTTCATCGGCCTTGATAACGGTATCGTTTCGTCGAATTTGAGCCCGGCCCTTTAATTTCATTTCACGATCAACAATGCCTTGAATCGAATCACTAAAGGTGAACGTTAACGCTTGGTTATCCGAAATGGGTTTTCCAACTCGCAATTGATCGTCCAACTTTAAAACACTGACATTACCGCGGTCGGGAATCAAGACAAAATTGGCGTTATTGCGCGGTGAGGATGGGAGGCCTGAGGCCGGCGCCTGAGCGAATGCTGTCGTTGAAAAATACAGCCAAAAACACCCCATCGTTAGTCGTAAAAATGGGGTAAAAATAAGGGGGGCGCAAAGGCCAGCGCGACGGCGATAATGGCTCATAAATGCAGACCCACTTATTATACGAATCGATATGCCCATTAACCGCCTAGATACCCTTTGCCACTGGCTACAAGGCCTGCCTCCCAGCTGGAAGCTTGACCTGTCATCGCTTGTGCCCGCATCCGCCGATGCCAGCTTTCGGCGCTATTTTCGGCTCCATAGCCAAAATGCCTTGTATCCCACCCTCATTGTGATGGATGCGCCCCCGCAATCGGAGCCGGTTGAGCCCTTTATTGCGATCGCCGAATTACTACAGCATGCAGGACTGCATGTACCCCATGTTCTAGAAAAAAATATAGCCGATGGGTTTTTGCTGCTGAGCGATTTGGGGTCCACCACCTACCTGACAGCACTCACTAATTCCAATGCAGATGCGCTGTATAGCGATGCAATCGATGCGCTAGTGGCAATGCAATTAGCAAGCCAGCCTGGCGTATTAGCGGATTATTCAGAAGCGTTATTGCAACGCGAATTAGATCTATTGCCCGAGTGGTATTTAAAAAAGCATTTGCAATTTGAACTTACTGCTGATGAAGAAAAATACATGCGCAATGCATTTGGTTTGATCCTAAAAAATAATCTTGCCCAGCCACAGGTTTATGTCCACCGGGATTTTCATTCGCGTAACCTGATGTGCACTGAAACAAAAAATCCGGGAATCTTGGATTTTCAGGATGCGGTATATGGACCGATTACTTACGATGCTGCATCCCTGTGGCGCGATGCTTACATAGAGTGGTCTGAAGAACAGGTGATTGACTGGGTTGCGCGCTATTGGGAGTTAGGTCGTAAAAAAGGTTTGCCAGTGCACGCTGATTTTGGCGAGTTCTACCGTGATTTTGAGTGGATGGGTTTGCAACGCCACATCAAGGTATTGGGAATATTTGCGCGCCTGTATCACCGCGATGGCAAAGATGGCTATCTCAAGGATATTCCACTGGTATTGAAATACACTCTTGCTACTGCCAATCGTTACATTGAATTAAAACCACTGGCCAGAATATTAGAGCGTGCTAATGGCATCAGCTCGATAAAGTAATGCAGCCTATTTACAAATCACCCACACCAAATCCATTGCCTTGTTTTTTGTTGGCCGCAGGGCGTGGGGAACGCATGCGCCCGCTGACGGATACCACACCAAAGCCGCTCCTGCAGATTCAGGGCAAGTCATTATTGCAATGGCACATTGAAGCATTGGTAGCCGCAAACATTAATCGGGCCGTCATTAACCATGCGTGGCTCGGCGAGCAAATCGAGTTGGCTTTGGGTGATGGCGAAAAGTGGGGAATGCAAATCCAGTACTCACCGGAGGAAACTGCACTTGAGACCGCCGGGGGCATCCGTCAGGCCCTACCGTTAATTAATCCCGAGCCCTACTTTTTGGTGATCAATGGCGATGTGTTTTGTCCTGGCTTCCCCATTGCTGCATTCACAAGCCGCTTTCATGCGCATCTTAATAGTGGGACTAAGCCGCTTGCCTATTTAGCACTGGTACCCAACCCCCCACAACACCTGGAGGGCGATTTTTACCTGCAAGGGGATCGTGTCAGCGACAAGCCAATCACCCCCCAGTTGCAGGAAACAAAATTGACCTTTTCTGGCATTGGCATTTATCACCAATCCCTGTTTAAAGACCTACAACCGGGTAAACCTGCAAAATTAGGCCCTTTGCTTCGCTCAGCTATGGCTGAAAATCACGTCTTCGGTGAAAAATATACCGGTCCATGGCACGATGTAGGGACGCCACAGCGTTTACACGAGTTAAATCAATCTTATGACCCCAATTAACCCCCCCGTTTTTCAGACGGAACTCTACCGCCAACGTCGCGCCCAGCTGGCTGGACGCATTCGTGAACAGTCTGGCGGTGGAGTCGCCATCCTCTCCACAGCACCAGAGCAACTGCGCAATCGCGATAGTGAATTTCCCTATCGGCATGACAGTGATTTCTTTTACCTGACTGGATTTGATGAACCGGGTGCCACCCTGGTTTTACAAGTTGACCGCAATACCGTTGTAGCGCACCTCTTTTGCCGCCCTAAAGATGCTGAACGTGAAATCTGGGATGGCTTGCGTTTAGGGCCAGAAGCCGCTCCAGATTATCTGGGGATAGACCGTGCTTACCCCAATATTGAATTAGATCAGGAGTTACCCAAGCTGCTGGCCGATCAAATGGCGCTGTACATTCGCTTAGCTAGCAGCGCTGAAACCGATCGCCGCATACGCCATTGGATTGATCGCGTTCGCGGCCAGGCGCGCGCTGGTGTCAATGCCCCATCGGAGTTTCGTGACATTGAAGCACTCGTTCATGAGATGCGTCTCTTTAAAGACCCTAGCGAAATTGAAACCATGCGGCGTGCCGCAGCGATTTCTGCAGAAGCGCATTTGCGTGCCATGCGCACCTGCCGACCCGGCCAACGCGAATACCAAATTGAGGCTGAGTTATTGCACGCGTTTCGTCACAGCGGTGCACAAAGTGTGGCCTATAACAGCATCGTTGCTGCTGGCGCCAATGCCTGCATCTTGCATTACCGTGCCAGCGCTGCTGAACTGCAATCCGGAGATTTATGCTTGATTGATGCTGGCTGCGAACTCGATGGCTATGCCTCTGATATAACGCGCACTTTTCCAATTAATGGCCGCTACTCAGCGGCTCAGCGGGCACTGTATGACATCACCTTAGCTGCACAAGAAGCAGCCGTTGATGCCACTAAGCCTGGCAATACCTTTATGCAGCCCCACGATGCTGCGGTACGCGTCTTAACGCAGGGCATGTTGGATGAAAAACTCCTTTCATTGCATCAATTGGGCTCCGTCGACAATGCCATCGAAACAGGTGCTTACCGCCGTTTCTACATGCACCGGACAAGCCATTGGTTGGGTATGGACGTACACGATGTCGGATCCTATCGCGAAGCGAGTACCAGCAATACCCCTGAAAAGCCTTGGCGCATTCTTCAGGAAAATATGATGTTAACCATCGAGCCCGGCTTGTATATTCGCCCCGCAGACGATGTGCCAGAGGCATTTTGGAATATCGGCATTCGGATTGAAGACGATGCCCTAGTAACCAAAAATGGATGCGACTTGATTTCCAGAGGCGTCCCCGTCAAGGCCACTGAAATTGAAGCAGTGATGCGCGGCTAAGCATGTCTTTATCGAATACCTCTGTAGATGTACAAATCATCGGCGGTGGTCCCGTGGGTTTGGCATGCGCCGCATGGTGCTTGCAAAAATTTCCGGAGCTCTCGCTCCATCTAATTGATCGCAATCCACAAAACGATAGTGACATTATTGCCAGCGATACCCGGGGCATTGCCCTATCCCACGGCAGCAAGTTACTACTGGATACGATTCAGGCATGGCCCACTGATTCGTGCGCAATCCATTCGGTGCACGTATCGCATGTCGGTCAGTTTGGTCGCGCACGGATGACCCGCGATGAATTGGATCAAGAGGCGCTCGGCCATATTGTGCGTTACCGCGGTATTCACCTTGCCCTCAGAGAGTCCCTACGTCAGTTGCAAAAAAGTGCGCCCCACTTTGTTTGGCAACATACCAGCCTCGATGGAGATCAGGATCATTCCACTGCCCGCTGTATTGTGCATGCCGAAGGTGGCCTCTTTACCCAGCAAAACTGGGTCGAGTCGGGTCGCGACTACCAGCAATCGGCCTTGGTTGGCCTCGTTGAAGTTGAATATGCTCAGCCTCACCATGCATGGGAGCGCTTTACTAGTGAAGGTCCATTGGCCTTACTACCTAGCCATCACGGCAATAATGTACTCAATATGGTGTGGTGCAGCTCACCAGCCACCGCAGAAAGACTGAATGGAATTTCAGACGCCGACTTTTTACACGAAATCCAATCGACCTTTGGTTCGCGCGTAGGCCAATTTAAATCGATTCGTGATCGCCGACTCTATCCATTGGGCTTGAACTACCGCAAAGACATCGTCCAAGGCAATGAAGTGTGGATTGGTAATGCAGCGCAAGCCCTCCACCCCGTTGCTGGTCAAGGCTTAAATCTCGGCTTGCGTGATGCCTACCTCTTAGCAGAACAACTCAGCGGTTTGTTTTCAAAGCAATCGCACTCTACTAAATCACGTAACGCGATTGATAATGCATTGCATGAATACAGCATCAGCAGGCAAGCCGATCGAAAAGCAACGATTGGTATTACTGATTTTTTAGCGCGCGTATTTACCTCGCCGCTCACCCCGGTGATCGCAGCCCGTGGTACGGCACTGTCACTGTTGCAGTGGTTACCGCCCCTGAAAACGGGACTGGCGCGCCAAATGATGTTTGGTCGTCGATAGATAACATCCTCTTTTTTAAGCGCGTCCCAGTCAACCCCTTTTTGCTTAAAAATTAGGCAGACTAGACTTCGCCTACGCTACAATGGAGTGCTTATTTATTGCAATATTCGCTCGCACACCCCCATTGATGTTTCCATTGAAGCTACGGTATTTATGAAAATCGGCCCGCACCAATTAGCCAATCGACTCTTCGTAGCCCCCATGGCTGGCGTGACCGATCGTCCATTTCGGCAGCTCTGCAAAAAACTAGGGGCAGGTTATGCAGTCTCTGAAATGGTCGCCTCCAACGCCCTGCTGTGGAATAGTGAAAAAACCCAGCGCCGCGCTAATCATCAAGGCGAATTCAAACCCATTGCAGTTCAAATTGCGGGCGCCGATCCGGCCATGATGGCTGCCGCCGCCAGGATCAATGTTGACCATGGTGCGCAAATCATTGACATCAATATGGGCTGCCCTGCCAAGAAAGTATGTAATGTAGCGGCAGGTTCTGCCTTATTGCGCGATGAGCCCTTAGTGCAACAGATCTTGGAAGCCGTGATGAATGCTGTTGGCACCGGGCCGGATGCGGTACCAGTGACATTAAAAATACGCACCGGCTGGGACCGCGAGCATAAAAATGCGTTAGCGATTGCGAGCCTTGCAGAGCAATCGGGTATTAGCATGCTAACGGTGCATGGCCGCACCCGCGCTGATCTGTATCACGGCGAAGCCGAATATGAAACCATCACTGCCGTAAAGTCTGCAGTACGCATTCCGGTAGTAGCCAATGGCGATATTCATTCGCCTGAAAAAGCCGCATTTGTTTTAGAGCAGACCGGTGCCGATGCCATCATGATTGGCCGCGCTGCTCAAGGCCGTCCTTGGATATTTCGGGAAATTGATTACTACCTGAAAACCGGTAAAAAATTAGATGTTCCGGAAGTGGCTGAAATTCAGACCATCATGAATGCCCACTTAATTGATCACTATGCCTTTTATGGCGAATACATTGGACTACGAACGGCCCGTAAGCATATTGGCTGGTATTGCAAAGGCTTACGTGACTCGCATGCCTTTCGCCAGCGCATGAATACCGCAGATGACTGCAAAACCCAATTACAAATGGTGAATGATTTTTTTGATGAAATGAAATCCCATTCGGATCGCCTGTTGTTTTTAGAAGCTGCTTAAATAGACTGAGTTACACGATGCCTAATAAACACCCCATTAGTGAATGCGTTCATACCCAATTGCAGCGCTATTTTGCCGACCTCAATGGCAATCCCCCCAATGATGTCTACCATATGGTTTTGAGCGTGGTGGAAAAACCCATGCTCGAAGTAGTGATGCAGCACGCCAAGCAAAATCAATCGCTGGCTGCCCAATACCTCGGTATTAATCGTAATACGCTCCATAAAAAGTTAACCGAACATCAGCTGATTTAAAGCGCTGCTCTCATACCCATACTTTGAACGCCTACATACCATCATGATTCGCACCGCACTCTTATCTGTATCCGACAAAAAAGGCATTGTTCCTTTTGCCCAATCGCTACATGCTTTGGGAGTCAAGTTAATTTCCACTGGTGGAACAGCCAAGCTCCTTGCGGAAAATGGCTTACCCGTTACCGAGGTATCGTCCCTCACCCAGTTTCCAGAAATGCTTGATGGTCGAGTAAAGACCCTGCACCCAATGGTTCATGGAGGCCTACTTGCGCGTCGCGACTCCAAGGAGCATATGGATGCGATCGCGGCACAGGGCATTGCGCCGATTGATATGCTGGTTATCAATCTTTATCCCTTCAATCAAACCGTAGCGAAAGCCGATTGCTCTTTTGACGAAGCGGTTGAGAACATTGATATTGGTGGACCGGCGATGCTGCGTGCAGCAGCAAAAAACCATCAGGATGTGACGGTGTTGATTTCACCGGATGACTACGAGCCCATTTTGACTGAAATGAAAGCGCATCAGAATGCGGTTTCGTATGTAACCAATTTACGCCTTGCTAAAAAAGTGTTTGCGCATACCGCTCAGTATGACGGTGCCATTGCAAACTACCTCTCATCGCTAGGCAATGATTTAAGCCACACCAGTCGCTCGCCATACCCAGAGACACTGCACATGGCCTTT
Source organism: Burkholderiaceae bacterium (assembly GCA_947461805.1). GTDB lineage: Bacteria > Pseudomonadota > Gammaproteobacteria > Burkholderiales > Burkholderiaceae > Polynucleobacter. Next base: position 3,582 of record CANHMJ010000041.1, on the reverse strand, counting down.
ACTAAAGTGCAAGAGATGCGCTACGGGGAGAACCCGCACCAATCGGCTGCGTTTTATCGTGATACCGCCACCGTTGCTGGCTCCCTCGCCAATTACCACCAACTGCAGGGCAAAGAGTTGTCTTACAACAACATTGCCGATGCGGACGCCGCATGGGAATGCGTGAAGAGCTTTTCTGCCGACTCTGCTGCTGCAGCCTGCGTCATCATCAAACACGCCAATCCCTGTGGCGTCGCTACCGGTGTAAGCGGTCTTGAGGCCTATCAAAAAGCCTTTAAAACCGATCCGAGCTCTGCCTTTGGTGGGATCATTGCATTGAATGTGCCTTGCGATGGCGTGATGGCCGAAGCGATCTCTAAGCAATTTGTTGAGGTGTTAATTGCACCCCACTTTACTGCCGAAGCAAAAGCCCTGTTTGCAAACAAGCAAAATGTGCGTTTACTCGAAATTCCACTCGGCTCGGAATTTAATGCATTCGATATGAAGCGTGTGGGTGGTGGTTTATTGGTTCAATCACCGGACTTTAAAAATGTCCTGCAATCCGAGCTACGTGTGGTCTCAAAACGCCAGCCGACCCCAACAGAGCTCACGGACATGATGTTTGCTTGGCGCGTTGCTAAGTTTGTCAAATCCAATGCCATTGTGTATTGCGCCAATGGCATGACCTTGGGTATTGGCGCTGGTCAAATGAGCCGGGTTGATTCGGCACGTATGGCCAGTATTAAGGCTGAAAACGCAGGTCTTAGTCTAGCGTCTTCGGCGGTTGCTAGTGATGCGTTTTTCCCGTTTCGGGATGGCTTGGATGTCGTGGTTTCTGCAGGCGCAAGCTGTGCGATCCAGCCAGGCGGCAGCATGCGCGATGAGGAAATCATCGCCGCTGCAAATGAGCATGGTATTGCGATGGTCTTCACCGGCACCCGCCATTTCCGCCACTAGAACCAAACGGGCATCGATAGAAACCCATGCGCTGGATCGGAATTGACCCTGGACTTCGCACAACTGGCTTTGGCATCATTGATGTGGATGGCCAGAAAATGACCTACGTAGCCTCTGGAACAATCGAAAGCGGCGACCCCAAGAAAGGTCTTCCTGAACGCCTAGGCACCTTGTATAACGGCGTTAAAGAAGTCTTAGACACTTACCATCCCGAATCGGCTGCGATTGAAGAGGTTTTTTTAAACGTCAATCCACGCTCTACCCTGATGCTAGGGCAAGCCAGGGGGTCGGTCATCGCTGCCCTCGTATCTGCCAAGCTTAGCGTGGCCGAATACAGCGCCCTGCGCGTCAAGCAGTCGATTGTCGGTACGGGGCGGGCTACCAAGCCGCAAGTGCAAGAAATGGTGAAGCGCTTACTGCGCTTAAGCCGCGCGCCCGGCACAGATGCATCTGATGCATTGGGTGTCGCCATCTGCGCTGCGCACCACTATCGCTTACCTGCAGCCCTCAAACCCAAGCCCCCGAGCAAAGAGTAAGATCACTCCATGATTGGACGCATTCAAGGTACTTTAATTGCTGTACATCCACCGCGCTTAGTGGTGGATTGCAACGGCGTTGGCTATGAAATTGATGTACCCATGAGTACCCTTTATCTATTACCTGGCATCAACCACACCATTACCTTGCTGACGCATTTTCAAGTACGTGAAGACGCACAACAACTCTTTGGTTTTGGTACAGAATCCGAGCGCGAGGCTTTTCGGGCGCTGATTAAAATTAGTGGTGTTGGCTCGCGTACGGCGCTTGCCGTTTTATCCGGCATGAGTGTGAATGAACTGGCCCAAGCAATTGCCCTGCAAGAACCGGGTCGCTTCACCCAAGTTCCGGGGATTGGCAAAAAAACCGCCGAGCGTCTCTTGCTTGAACTCAAAGGAAAACTGGGTCCTGATTTAGGTCAAGGCGCGGGGGCAGCAGCGACTGCGCAGCCCAGCAGCGAAGTGCTGCAAGCATTGCTTTCCTTGGGATACTCTGAAAAGGAAGCACTTTTAGCAATTAAACAAATCAGTCCCGATGCTTCGGTATCCGAAGGCATTCGTCAGGGCTTAAAGTATTTATCCAAAGTGTAGATTGCACGAAACGAATACACTCTCACCATGGCCATACACACCGACGATTTAAGCGCTCTACCGGATGATCTTCCGATTGAAGGCGATCGCCTGGTTAGTGGCTCGGCAGGTAATGCAGAAGCCGTCTTTGAGCGCGCCTTACGGCCGCGCCAGCTCGATGAATACGTTGGTCAAACCAAAGCCCGCTCGCAGCTAGAAATCTTTATTAGCGCGACGCGTGCGCGCAATGAAGCGCTCGATCACGTCTTGCTCTTTGGGCCGCCTGGTTTAGGTAAAACGACATTGGCGCATATCATTGCCCGCGAACTCGGTGTGAACTTGCGCCAAACCAGCGGCCCCGTACTCGATCGCCCAGGCGATCTAGCAGCCCTACTCACTAACTTAGAAGCGAATGACGTTCTCTTTATCGATGAGATTCATCGCTTATCACCCGTAGTAGAAGAGATTCTGTACCCTGCTTTAGAGGACTATGCGCTTGACATCATGATCGGCGAAGGTCCTGCCGCGCGCAGCGTGAAGCTGGATCTCAAACCCTTTACCTTAATTGGTGCTACGACACGTGCCGGCATGCTTACCAATCCATTGCGCGACCGTTTTGGTATTGTGGCGCGTCTGGAGTTTTATACAACCGATGAGCTCACCCTGATTGTGGAGCGTTCTGCCAATTTACTGAAAGCCAAGATTGATCCGAGTGGCGCTACTGAAATCGCCCGGCGTGCACGCGGTACGCCACGGATTGCCAACCGCTTGTTGCGACGAGTACGTGACTTTGCCGAAGTCAAGGGTACTGGTGTTATCACCAAAGCCATGGCCGACGCTGCTTTGGCGATGCTCGATGTTGATCCCAGTGGGTTTGATGTGATGGATCGTAAATTACTCGAAGCAATCCTGCATAAGTTTGATGGCGGTCCTGTTGGGATTGATAACCTGGCTGCAGCAATTGGTGAAGAGCGCGATACGATTGAAGACGTTCTCGAACCGTATCTGATTCAGCAGGGCTATTTGCAGCGCACTTCACGTGGCCGCATTGCTACGCGCTTAGCATATGCGCACTTTGGCTTAACACCGCCAAGCAATAACCTCGACCTACTTACATAGACTGATTTAGCTCAGCGTCACTTTCACAAAACGACGCTTACCCACCTGCAATACAAAAGATCCTGCAGCGACTTGTAAGCCTTTATCGCTAATCACTGTTCCATCAATCCGCACCCCGCCTTGCTCAATATTGCGATTGGCCTCTGCATTGGATGGCGCTAAGCCCGTCATCTTGATTAATGCAGTAATGCCGAGGGGTGCACCCGATAAGGCGATCTCGGGAACGTCGTCTGGGATGCCGCCTTTGGCGCGGTGATTGAAGTCTTCCAAGGCTTTTTCTGCTGCAGCCTGCGAATGAAAACGCGCCACGATTTCTTGGGCAAGGAGCACTTTGCAGTCACGCGGATTGCGGCCTGCAGCCACTTCTTGCTTCATTAAATCAATTTCCGCAAGCGGTCTAAACGACAGCAATGTGAAGTAG
>CANHMJ010000040.1 GCA_947461805.1 Burkholderiaceae bacterium | reverse complement strand
TGCAAGGATCTTAAACAGTTTCATTTTTTGTTATCTCCTAGTACGTTTTATTAAAGGGTGTAGCAAGTAAACATTATATTTAGCAAAAATCCAATCAATTCCTTAAAGACCTGGCATGGAGAAGTGAATTTGCTCCAATTCGGCGATCAATTTCTTTTGCTGATCGGCACCTAAAGGCACCAAAGGTGGGCGTATCCGCAGCCAGTCGGCATCTTTGCTGTAGTGCGCTACTGCGGTCTTAAGGGCTGCAATCATCTGATACTTTTGGAAGACAGCGCGTACTTTATCCAGTTCTGCTTGATGCTGGTCTGCGCCAGCATCTTGCCAGTTGGCTGCTAAAGTGGCGATGGCCTTCGGATTTACGTTCGCCGTTGCTGAGATGCAGCCGACGCCGCCGGCGCGCATCGTGCGCATCAAAAATACTTCACTGCCAGCATAGACTCGGAAACCTTCCGGAGCCAATACCTTAATGACCGACTCGGTATAAGCCCAATCGCCTGAGCTATCTTTCATGCCAATAACGGTATTAGGATAGGTCTTAACGAGGCGCTCGAGCAGCGCCAGGCTTAATGAAATCTTGGTTACCGGTGGAATGTTGTAGATGTAAATTTGTAATTTTGGATCGCCAACCTTTTCAATCACCTCTGCAAAATAGGCAAATAAGCCATCATCGCAAATGTCCTTGTAATAGAAGGGCGGTAGCATCAAGACGCCGCCGCATTTGGCGTCCACGGCCGCCTTGGTCATTTGCACTGCCGCATCAATCGAGCAAGCGCCGGTACCGGGCATCATGTGCGCGGGATCTAGACCGCCTCGAATGAGCTCCTCAAGTGCATGCAGCTTTTGTAAAGTCGAGATTGAGTTTGCCTCTGAGTTGGTGCCAAAGACGGCATGACCAACGCCATTTGCCTCAAGCCATTTGCATTGCTTTAGTAGCTTTGGAATATTCGGACTGCCATCGGCATTAAATGGCGTGATGACAGGTGAAAGCACTGCGGACAATGAGGAAGGCTTGGGGGTCAACATGGGATCTCCGGTTTCTAGTGGATCGGTGTTAATAAAGGACGGTGGTTAAAAAATGCTTCTAAGTTATCAATTGCCAAACGGGTCATGGCTTGGCGTGTTTCACGCGTAGCACTGCCAATGTGGGGGCTCAGCACCACATTATGGAGTGAGTTGAAGGCGGAATTCAACTGGGGTTCGTTTTCAAACACGTCAAGTGCCGCCCCAGCGATGCGATTTTGCTGCAATGCAGAAATTAGCGCCGATTCGTCCACGACGCTACCGCGCGCAATATTGATTAAATAGCCATTCGGTCCAAGGGCATTTAAGACCGCTGCATCGATCATGCCTTCGGTATCAAGGCCGCCCGGGCAAGTCAATATGATCACATCGGCTGCCTCGGCCAGCGCAACTGCGCTGCTGTAGAAGGTGTAAGCACAATTTTTAGCGCTAGGCCCTGTATAGGCAATGGTTACGCCAAATGCCTCGAGTCGCCTTGCAAGGTCCTGGCCAATTCGCCCTAAGCCCACAATACCAACCGTTTTGCCCGCTAGGGTGCTTGTAATGGGGAAGGCTTGCTCTTGCCATTCACCAGAGCGGACAAATAGATCGGCTGCGGGAAGGCGACGCAGCAAAGCGAAGAGGAGGCCGATGCCCAGCTCACACACTGCATCATTGAGAACGCCGGGGGTAGTGCTTGCCTGTATGCCGTTGGCTTTGAGGTAACCTAAGGGCAGATTGTCGTAGCCAACGCCGCAGCATGCAATTACTTTCAGGCTCGGAATTTGGCGGAGTAGGCTTTCCGGAATTGGGGTGTTGGAGCGCGTCAGGATCGCCTCATAGGAACCAGCAGGAACGGGTTCATGGGGATTGGTTAAATGCACTGTTTTCAGGTTTCGGTTGATTTCCGCTTGCATAATTTCTGGAAACAAACCGACTTGCAACACCGAATTGACGGGGATCATGTCTCACAACTATTTTTATTGAAATAATGCGCTATTGTAAGTGGATTTAACAAATTCACTACTTTCTCGGACCTACATCAACAGGAAAACCCCCTTGAGCAATTCAGCGAACTCCAATGACAATCGAAGCGGCATGCGTAAGGGTTTAACCCGCTACGGCGATGCTGATTTCTCATTATTTATGCGAAAAGCATTCATTAAAGCCATGGGTTTTAGTGATAGCGCTTTGGATCGGCCGGTTATTGGTATTACCAATACCTTTAGCGATTTCAATCCATGCCATGGCAACGTGCCGCAAATGATTGAAGCCGCCAAGCGCGGGGTGATGCAAGCCGGCGGCATGCCCATGGTTTTTCCGACCATATCGGTGCACGAGTCCTTTGCTTTTCCAACCAGCATGTATTTGCGTAATTTGATGGCGCTCGATACCGAAGAAATGTTGCGCGCTCAACCCGTTGATGCAGTCATCTTGATTGGCGGTTGCGATAAGACCATTCCAGCGCAACTGATGGGTGCAGCCAGTGTTGATGTGCCCGTTATCTCGATTCCAACCGGACCGATGCTGACTACAACCTATCAAGGCGATCGCTTGGGCGCCTGCACCGACTGCCGCCGCTATTGGGCCAAGTTCCGCGCCAAGGAAATCGATCAAACGGAGATCGATGCAGTAAATGAAAAACTGGCGCCTACTACCGGCACCTGCATGGTGATGGGCACTGCCAGTACCATCGCTTGCATGGTGGAGGCAGCGGGCATGAGCCTACCTGGAACGGCAGCAGTACCGGCCGTGATGGCTGAACGCTTTCGCTTGGCTGAGTTAACAGGGCGTAGGGCAGTTGAACTGGCGAAGTTGCCATCCGAGCAGGCCTTAACACCAGCACGCATTTTGACTTTGGAGTCGCTGACGAACGCCTTGACAGTACTGCATGCGATTGGCGGATCAACCAATGCCTTGATTCATTTCACGGCAATTGCTGCTCGCTTGGGCGTCAAAATTGACCTCGAGGCATTTGATCGTTTGGGTCGTAATGTGCCGGTACTGGTCGATTTAAAACCCAGTGGTATGCATTACATGGAGCACCTCAATGAGGATGGTGGACTCATGGCGGTATTGCGCGAACTCAAGCCCTTGCTCTATTTAGATTGCATGACGGTCAGCGGTAGAACCTTGGGCGAAGAGATCGAGGCTGCTCCCGTGACACGCAATCGTAAAGTCATTCGGATTGCGCAAGAACCCATTTTTCCGGTTGGGGGTTTAGCTATATTAAAAGGCAACCTAGCGCCCCGTGGTGCGGTGATTAAACATTCCGCAGCCTCACCTTCACTGCTCAAGCACCGTGGTCGCGCAGTGGTGTTTAGTTCATTAGAAGATTTGGCGCTGCGCATTGATCGAGATGATTTAGACGTCACTGCAGATGATGTCTTGGTCTTGCAAAACGCCGGCCCAAAGGGTGCTCCCGGCATGCCAGAGGCAGGCTATTTGCCGATCCCTAAAAAGCTTGCGCAGGCAGGAGTGAAAGATATGGTGCGGATCTCGGATGCGCGCATGAGTGGAACTGCTTTTGGCACCATCGTGCTGCACATTACTCCTGAGTCGGCAGAAAATGGCCCGCTAGCGATTGTGCGTAATGGCGATCTCATTGAATTGAATGTGGATGAACGCCGCATTGCGTTGTTAGTCGACGATGCAGAAATTGCCCGCCGCCTTGCTGAGCTAGCTCCGCCCGCAGTCCGTTTGAATATTCCCACTACAGGTTACCGCCGCCTTTATCAAACTACGGTGACGCAGGCAGATGTGGGTTGCGATTTTGATTTTATGGTGCCAGCAGCAACGCGTTCTGCACCATTACTTAAAGGAGAATGACATGTTATTCACCCCAGCCGAAACTAAGGTTGTCATTATCGGTGGCGGCACCATGGGCGCCGATGTTGCGGCCGTGTGCGCGCGTGGCGGCTGCGCCACGCAAGTCGTTGAGTTGACCACCGAGCGCCGTGCGCACCTCCCCAATTATTTTGCTAATTCCATGACTGAATTGGGTTATGAAAACCGCATTCATTTATTGACTGTGGCCGGCTCGCTAGACGAAGTCGATTGGGCCGATGTGGATTTAGTCATAGAGTGCATACCCGAGCGCCTTGACTTAAAGCAATCGCTCTTTGCTGAACTGGAAAAGCGGTCCAAGCCCGAAACGGTATTGGCTAGCAATAGCTCAAGCTTTCCCATTAGCGAAATTGCAGCTGGCCTCAAAACGTCAGCCCGCATGATTGGTTTGCATTTCTTTATGCCCGCGCACATCGTGCCGTGTGTTGAAGTTGTTTGTGGCGAGAAGACTGCCAAGATGGTGGCCGAGAGTTTGTCGCGCCTCATGACTGCATGCGGTATGGTGCCAGTGATGGTGAAAAAAGATTTGCATGGATTTTTGGCAAACCGCTTGCAGCATGCACTTTCGCGCGAGGCGTTTTATCTGATCGACGAAGGCATCGCTACGCCAGAAGACGTGGATAAAGCCGTCCGCTTTGGTTTTGGTTTCCGCTACCTTGCAGCTGGCCCAGTGATGCAGCGGGATCATGCAGGTATAGAGATTCATGCTGCAGCAGGGGCGAGTATTTATCCCTCACTGAATAACTCACCCAACATCGCTAACTGTTTGGGCGATCGCGCTAAAAGCGGCAAGCTGGGGATGAAGACCGGCGAAGGCTTTTTTGAATGGAATCCAGAAACCATTCGCGCTGAGCGTAATCGCTATGACTCTATTTTGCGCGAGGGTTTGAAGATTATCCAAAAAGAGTTGCCTAAGATCGATTAAGGTATCGCACTATCAGTCCCATGGCTAGTATTGGCTGTGGGATTGCTTTATTCTTTTCATTATGAAAAGAACCCTGCGCATTTGGGATTTACCGACCAGGCTGTTTCATTGGCTTCTGGTGGTCTGCATTGTGGGCGCGGTGATCTGCGTCAATATCGGTGGGAACCTAATGCAGTGGCATGCCTATTTTGGCTATGCTGCATTGAGCTTGGTTTTGTTTCGGGTGCTGTGGGGATTTATTGGCGCAGTACACTCGCGTTTCACTACCTTTGTTCCAACCCCGCAGCGCCTCATTGCTTTTCTCAGTGGCAAGGAGGGTAGCGGCCTCGGTCATAACCCGCTAGGCAGCCTATCGGTTATTGCCTTATTACTGTTGGTTGGCATTCAAGCCAGTACCGGTTTATTTACGGACGATGACATTGCATTTCAAGGCCCGCTTGCCAAGCATGTCTCGAATGCTACCGTCAGTTTGCTCGGCAGCATTCATGCGCTCAACTCCAATATTCTGTTTGGATTAATTGGTTTACATCTCTTGGCCATTGCCTATTACCAATGGGTCAAGCGCGAGTCAATCCTAAGGCCCATGATTCAGGGTGATAAAGAGGTGGATGTGGAGCGCGACGGCAATGGCCTACCTGCTTCAGCACTCATTGCATCCAGCGATAGCGCATCGCAGCGACTCATTGCATTGGTATCGCTGTGTGCAATTGCCCTACTGCTGCTCTATGTCCTAGGAATTATTTCTTTCTAAAGTCATCGTGGCAGGCTTTGCAGGTTTGTCCTGCAGCACTAAATGCCTTTTTGATGTTCTCAAGATTGCCTGATTGAGCTGCTTGATTGAGTTCGGTGATTGCAGTCTGCATTTTCTCCGAACCCATTTTAAATTTATTGGCTTCCGTCCAAATTGCCGGTTGGGCTTTACCACCTTCGGTGCCAGCACCAAAGGCTTGCCATGGCAGAGTGGATAGCGTTGCAACGATGGCTGCATTTTTCGCAACATCATCTTTGTTGTAAGGCACTTCTCCTTTGACAACTGCACCAATCCGTCCGAAGTGGGTTCCCATCACGCTGAATGTGCTTTGACGGTATTTAATGGCATCTTCTGCTTTTTGAAACTGCGCAAAAGCGGGGCTAGCTGTAATCAAGATAATGGATGCTGCCAACATGCGCAGACTAGTGCTAGCGCCGAGTGGATTCATGGACATGAGAGCTCCTTATGAGTGGAAAAGGGTATGTGCCGTATCAGCATAACCCAGTTCGCCACCTTATAAACGGCCCAAGCCACTTTTTTATAGCAAGTGCTGCAGGGGCCACATTAAGAAACGAATGATGGACAAAAAGAAGCTGCTTAAAGGCTGCATCCACCAATCGCTTACCAATCCGCTAATGGCTAGACCCAAGACGATAAAAAAGCCCCAAGGCTCAATTCGGCTAAATGACACCGCTTGGCGGTATGGCAGGAGACCGGTTAGGACTCGCCCGCCATCCATTGGCGGAATGGGTAGCAGATTAAATACCAGCAGACTGATGTTCCACATCACTCCTGCTTTAGCCACTGCCCCTAAATAGGGCTCATCGATGCCCAGGAGTTGTGGCATAAACCAGAGGATGGCCCATGCAATTGCCTGAATGAAGTTGGATCCAGGCCCCGCTAAGGCAACCCAAATCATATCCATTTTGGGGTTTTTTAGTCGATCAAAGCGAACCGGTACGGGCTTGGCATAGCCGATTAAAAAGCCTGAATTCAGCAGAATTAAGCCCAATGGAATAAGTAAGGTACCTACCAAATCAACGTGTTTAAGGGGGTTTAAGGTGACCCTCCCGAGTAGGAAGGCGGTATTGTCCCCCAGCCGTTTAGCAACATAACCGTGGGCTGCCTCATGAATGGTGATGGCCAAAATCAGGGGAATCGCATTAATGGCTATTGCTTCTATCGAAAAGGCACTTATCATGACACTATGATATCCACAGGAGCCCAACGTGACTGAAGAAAAAAAACCCGCTACCAAGACCCCAGCCCGCCCAATCGTGGCTAAACCGCCTGTTCGTCCGCCTGCCGGAAAAGGTCCTCAAGGTGCCGGTGGCAAGCCGCCCAGTGGCTTTGGTGGCGGTAAAGGCATGATGCGCAAAGCCGGTCGCGGCCGTTAAACAGCCCGGCATTACGGCTAGTCGATAGCCGGATGGTGGATAATTGCCCAATTGCAATTTGCACTTGAATACGCACTATTGAAGGATGAGTTATGAATGAGTGGCATAAAGAAAGTAAAGACGAGATCAATAAAAAGATCATCACCTTGATCGTGATGTTAGCGGTCGCGACAAGCTTGGCAATCTTGTTTGCGTTGGTTGCTGCCCATATCGGTTACGTATTTGCTTAATTACCACAGTGCAGTTCATTACCCACGCCTTTAGTTTTCGGTTGAAGCCCGCGCTCCACCGGAAATGAGCAAACACCGCCAGCCCGCAGTTTTTATTGGGCATGGCAGTCCGATGTATGCTTTAGAGCCCAATCGCCATACGGCAGCATGGGCATCCCTCGGTAAGCGTCTTCATAAACCCGATGCAATCCTCCTGATCTCAGCCCATTGGCTGACGCGTGGGATTTGGCTTACCGCGATGCAGCAGCCTAAAACCATTCATGATTTCGGCGGCTTCCCAGAAGCCCTATTTCAAATTCAATATCCCGCGCCGGGCAGCCCGGCCCTCGCGCAGCGCATCCAGTCCTTACTAACGCAAGCAGTAGTTTTGGAGGAGCATGAATGGGGAATCGATCATGGTGCATGGTCGGTGTTGCGCTACCTGTATCCGCATGCCGATGTGCCCGTAGTACAACTGAGCTTAGATGGATCGCTCAGCGCCAAGGAGCATTACATACTAGCTAAACAATTGGCACCCTTGCGTGATGAAAACATTCTTATTCTGGGTAGCGGAAACATTGTTCATAACTTGCGCTTAATCGATTGGGACGCAGGTGCAGCGCCGCTGCCATGGGCAACTGAGTTCAATCAATTCTTTACAAGTCAGATTTTGGCTAATCAGCACCCTTCTCTGCTTGACTGGCAGGCGACAGGTGATGCCGCTCGGCTGGCGATTCCAACCCCAGAGCACTATTGGCCTGCTTTATATCCCTTGGCACTACAAGGCAGTGACGAGGAGGTAGAAATCATCACCAATGGCATTGAGATGGGCTCCATTAGCATGCTGTCCTTCCTTATCCATTAACTACAATCAAGGGTATGGGGACATCACTTCTAGCGATTTTTTGTGGGGCGGGCTTCGGTGCACTATTGCGCGCTGGCTTTAATATTTTGGGCGCGGGGATGGTGTCGGGCTTTCCGATGGGCACCTTGTTGGCTAATTTGCTTGGCGGTTATTTTGTTGGCATTGCCGTTGCCTTTTTTGGTAACAATGCTGCTATCGGGCCTGAGTGGCGATTATTCATTATCACTGGGTTTTTAGGCGGACTGACTACATTCTCGAGTTTTTCTGCAGAAGTGGTTGAGATGATGCAGCGTGGTGAATACACTTGGGCAGTGGGCACTGCTTTGCTGCACGTGATTGGCTCCCTTGTATTGACGTTCCTGGGGATCATGACCTACCAAGCCCTCAAGTCAGCTTAGATCAAGCCCAGTAATCCCAAAACGGCACCAATCAGAATGAGGTACATCGGATGCCAGCGGGTTGCTGTAGCAATGAGAGCTGTGCTGAGTGTCAAAGCATAGGCAACCCAATTGGTATTAATCTGCAAAGCGATCTGCCAGGCCGAGGCAAGAATGAGCCCAACTGCCAGTGCCGCCGCCGCAAATTGAATGGTTTGTTTAGCCCGCTCATGCCGCATGGTGCTAATCAAGCGCTGTAGCCAAAAGATCAAAATGGAAGATGGCCAGCAAATGGCCAGCGTTGCGATCAGCGCACCTACTACGCCACTCACATGCCATCCGATGAGCGTGACTGTCATTAAATTCGGCCCTGGCGCTGCTTGGGCAATCGCAAAATAATGCGCAAAGGTCTCGGCATCAATCCACTGTTTTTGTTCGACTGCAATCGCAAAGAGCGTTGGCAATAAGGCATTGACTCCGCCAAAGGCAATCAATGAGAATGCAGATAAGGTAATAAATAAACTCAGCAGGATCACACGACCCCCTTGGTTTTATGCCAAGCAATAAATAGGGCGAGCGGCGAAGCAATTAAAACGACCCACCCCAGTGGCAGGGCAAGCCAAGTAGCAATGAATAGAGTCACCACAACAACCAAAAGCATCCGCGGGTAGCGTAATTCTTCACGCAGCATCTTTAAGCCAGTGGCTGCAATTAAACCAACGCCTACTGCGGATATGCCGCGGAGCATGCCCTGAACTGCCTCAAGATAACTAAAGTGGTCGTAGAGCATGGCCAATAGCAACACCACACCAATCGGTGCCAACATCAAGCCCAAGACTGCTGCGAGCGCGCCTTTTGCCCCGCCAAAACGGGAGCCAATGCACACGGCAAGATTGACAATATTAGGCCCAGGAACCAGCTGGCAGATGCCCAAAATGGCATTGAATTCTGCAGCAGTGATCCACTGCTTTTGTTCCACAATCGTGCGCCGAGCCCAAGGTAATACACCGCCAAAACCCGATAAACCAATCTTGGTAAACCCAATAAATAGCTCACTCGTACTGAGTTTGATTGGGGCTGGATCGATTGGATTAGGGGCTTGCAATGGAGTATTTACGGAGTTGTGGGTAGGCAGTGGATTACTATACTGTGCTTAGAGGCATCAACATAGGGGGAAACACCATGATTTTAGAGCACGTCGATATTCAAATTGATCCAAGCAAGCAAGCAGAATTTAATGAGGCCATTATTCGCGGCTTAGAGACGGTGGTTTCAAAATCAAAAGGATTTCGTGGATATAAGGTAAATCACTGCGTAGAGTCGCCATCACGTTATCTGCTCATGATTTACTGGGATACGCTTGAAAATCATATGATTGATTTCAGGGAGTCTTCACTCTTTACCGATTGGCGCGCGATTGTCGGTCCTTACTTTACCAAGCCCCCCTTCATGGAGCATTTTGAGTTGGTTGGCAAATCGACCTAGTTACACCTGCTTTTTACGTATGGATTGCTCCACCCCAATCGATTCGAGGGTGGGCTCCAGGGCTTCACGTTCATCGAAGACAAAGCAACTACCCTGGTAATGTGCGGAGCCCACATCCTCAAAGTACTTGAGGATGCCGCCCTCGAGTTGGTAGCTGTGTTCTATGCCGATCTCGCGCATGTAAAGCCCTGATTTTTCACAGCGGATGCCGCCCGTACAAAAACTAATCAGGGTTTTATCTGCTAACTCAGCTTGATGCGCCTTAATCGCTTCTGGAAATTCGCTGAATTTTTGGATGTTGAAATGCACGGCATTTTCAAAGCTGCCGTATTCCACCTCAAACTGGTTGCGGGTATCAATCATCACAACCGGTCTCCCTAGGTCGTCAGTACCACGATCAAGCCACTCCGCCAGTTTTGCGGGTGCAATGAAGTGGGCTCTGCCCGTTTCAGGTTGAATAGCGGGGTGATTCATGCGAATGATTTCATTCTTGACTTTGACGAGCGCTTTCTTAAAGGGCTGGTTATCCGACCAGCTTTCCTTGACTTCAATGGGCGCAAAACGCTGATCCATCCGCAGCCACACTAAAAAGTCCCGCAGCTGGAGTTCGGCGCCCGCCAAAAATACATTAATGCCTTCTCCGGCCAGCAAAACAGTGCCTTTAAGCTGGCGTGAATTTAGGGCCTCGAGCATCTGTGCGCGCAAGTCCTCAAGGGCTTCAAGGCGAACAAATTGGTAGGCGGCAATATTAAGTATTGGCTTCATTGGCGGCAGGGAATCAATAACATCCTCTATTATCAAACACACTGCCTTTGGGTGGTAGTCTTTGCCCTTATTAATCCTCTTTCTATGCGAAATGCTCACCATGTCAGAAACCCCTCAAAATCGACCAATTCCATATATTCCGATTGATTTGGCTGAGCCTGCGGACTTGGTTGCCGCGATCCGGAAACGCCGCGGTGGAGACTTCATCAATTTAGATCGCATGCTCTTGCATAGCATTCCGATTGCAGAGGGCTGGAATCATTTTGTGGGCGAGATTCGGAACAACCTGGCCTTAGACCCCAAGTTGCGCGAGTTGGCGATGTGTGGGGTTGCAGTTTTAAATGGCGCCGAGTATGAATTTTTTCACCATGCACCCCCTTTCAGAAAAGCAGGTGGCAGTGAAGAGCAGGTCGAGGCTTTGCGTTTGTTGGGTACGCCGCAATTTCCCAAGGCCTGCTTCAGTCCTGTGGAGTGCGACGCGGCAGAGCTCACGCTGCAAATGACACGAAATATTCAAGTGGATGACCAGCTCATGGTGCGTTTACGCGATGCCTTAGGTAATACGTGTGCAGTCGAGTTGGTAACCGTGATCGCAGCTTACAACATGGTTTCACGTTTTCTGATCGCACTCAAGGTAGGTCCAGAAGACCATCCGCCTGCGTAATCCAATCGAGATAAAAAAGCGATGAATACAGTCAAGATTGATTTTGTATCGGATATTGCATGCCCCTGGTGCGCCGTTGCCTTGGGCGCCCTAGAGCAAGCCCTATC
>CANHMJ010000039.1 GCA_947461805.1 Burkholderiaceae bacterium | reverse complement strand
CAATTCAACCAATTTCTCAATACTAAGCAGTGCTTGGTTTGTGATGCCGGTGAGGGTTTCTAAATTGGCTTTTTGGGCTGCAGCTAGCTGTTCTGGCGTGAGGTTCATGTCGACTTTCTCCGATTATTTTAGGGGGGGCACTGGATGGCTATTAACTATTCATTTAATTATAGTTCTTTTTTGTTGCATTGCACAAAGTTTCTATTTCCCAGCCTTAGCATTCACAAATCATAGTAATAACAATTAGTTATAAGTCATTATTTAGGTAAAAGCTTATTCAGCTTTAAGCGGGCTTCATGGGGCTAAAATCGAATCACAGTATCAAAAATAGTCAACAAAAGGATTTATGGGGTTCAGGTTTGGGGGTGCAATTGCCCCTATTTTCGTTCTTTTATGGAGCACCGGCTTCATCATTGCCAAACTGGCGATGCCCTATGTGGAGCCAGCCACGTTCTTATTTTGGCGCTATTTGGGGATCTTACTGGCCATGGCGGCGCTCAGCTTGGTATGGCGCCCAGCCTCTTGGCCCAATCAATCGCAACTGCTTCATTTGCTGGTTGCTGGAATGTTGCTGCAGTTTGGTTACTTAATGGGCGTATGGTCCGCTGTTCGTTTGGGTATGACGGCCGGGCTAGTGGCCTTGATTGTTGGCTTACAGCCGATTATTACAGCTTGGT
Source organism: Burkholderiaceae bacterium (assembly GCA_947461805.1). Lineage (GTDB taxonomy): Bacteria > Pseudomonadota > Gammaproteobacteria > Burkholderiales > Burkholderiaceae > Polynucleobacter. The sequence goes on along the minus strand of CANHMJ010000039.1, from coordinate 10,913 downwards.
TTTCAGCATGGGTATCAGAGCATGTATCGCCGCGTCAGTGGATCGGTTTATTGCTGGGAATTGCGGGAGTTGGTTTTGTGGTGGCCGAGAAGATGAACTTTGTGCCCATACCAGTTGCCAGTTATGTGCTCGCAGTGGCTGGATTGCTATCGATTACTTTTGGCACGCTTTACCAAAAGAAGTATTGCCCTGTGTTTGACCTGCGATCGGGCTCCTTAATTCAGTTTAGTATTGCCTTGCTCCTGTCCTTCATTTGCATGGTCTTGTTTGAAGAGGGAACAATGGTCTGGAATGTGCCCGTTATTATTGCGATGCTTTGGGCTATATTCCCCATCTCGATTGGTTCCGTTAGCTTGCTGTTCATCATGATTCGCGAGGGGGCAGCAACCAAGGTCACCAGTCTTTTGTACTTAACGCCGCCCACGACTGCAATTATGGCGTGGTTATTGTTTGATGAGCCGCTGACTTGGATGATGGCAGTGGGGATTGTGTTGACGATGGGAGCAGTAGTGCTGGTGAATCAAAAGGCGCAGCAATAAATCACCCCGAACCCTTCAAAGTTCATTATCATTACGGCTATTGTTTGGTTAAAAGGCAGTGCTGCATGCGATTACGAAGCCGGCTCGGAGTAGTCTTATTGATGACCCTGTTTGCGGTCTCTTATTTCCCCGACTCTGCGATTGCCCAAGCAAGCCAGAACAATCAAAAGCAAGCGTCCTCGAAAGAGAAGCCAAAACAAAATCAATCCGCAAATAAAGCACCCGCTGCAAAACCCGGCAGCGCGAGCAAGCCAAGCAACACTACAAAGTCCGCAAAGACAAGCAACGCAGGCGCTGCCAAAAAAACCAAAGATGTTCGGGTTACCGTAACTCGCCCTGCAAAAAATGCAACTACTGGCTCAAGGCCTTCGTTTGCTACTGCGATGGGCTTGCGGGGGCAGCATGATGACCTCAGCCTCAAATCCAGCGCGGCGATGGTCGTTAATCAAGATACCAATGATGTGTTATTCGAAAAAAATACGGGCGTTAGTCTGCCAATTGCGTCTATTACGAAATTAATGGCTGCAATGGTGGTACTCGATGCTGACTTGCCTCTGGATGAGTCGATACAGATTAATGCGGAGGATGCCCGTAGTTACGGAAAATCCCGGCTTGTCACGGGTACACCCCTTACGCGACGGGAAGCAATGGTGTTATCGCTAATGTCCTCAGAAAATCGGGCGGCCTATACCTTGGGTAGAAACTATCCCGGCGGCGTGCCTGCATTTGTTACTGCTATGAATCAAAAAGCGCGTGAGCTTGGTATGCGGAATTCTCACTTTGCGGATCCAAGTGGCTTGTCCAGCGAGAACGTAGCCAGTGCAGATGATTTAGCGAAAATGGTGAGTGCGTCTTATCAATACAAGGCGATTCGAGAGTATTCGACCTGGCCAGACCTGACCATGGTGATTAATAATCGCCCGCAAACATTTATGAATACCAATCGCCTTGTTCGTTCTGGCGATATGGATATTGGATTGCAGAAAACGGGTTTCATTAGTGCCGCTGGTAAATGCTTGGTGATGCAGGCTAATATCAACGGCTCCCCCTTATTACTTGTCTTTTTAGATTCGGTGGGCACTCAGTCCCGTTTTGCAGATGCGGTACGCGTCAAAGATTGGTATCAGCAAATGGATCCCAGTGAGATCCGCCCACTGCGTCGCTTGATGTAATGTTTTTGCTTTGGTAGGAGGCATGTATTGCTCCCAAAAACTTACTTAGCGGTAAATCCCATTCCTTTTGAAATTTGCATCGCTGTATCTTGTAGTGCCTTAAGCCAATCGGCCTGAATTCGGTCAGTAGGTGCGCTAAGCGACAGGCCAGCAACCAATTTGCCGGTGTCATCCAAAATGCCGGCCGCCAAGCAGCTGACACCCAACTCTAATTCTTCATCGTCGCTGGCATGCCCCGATTGATTGACTTTGGCCAACTCGTTTTCAAGCTTACGTAAGTCTGTAATGCTATTGCGGGTGTGTCCCGCTAAGCCAGTCCGGGTTGCATAGGCTCGAACTTTAGTCGAGTCATCGCCAGCTAAAAAGAGTTTGCCAACGGAGGTGAGGTGCAGTGGCGCACGACCGCCAATCGCGCGGACCACTTGCATGCCGGAGCGTTCGCTGTAGGCGCGATCCACGTAAACGATCTCATCACCCTGGCGTACAGATAGGTTGATGGTTTCTCCAGTGATTTTATGGAGTGTACGCATTGGGGCTTGGGCCGCCTCCCGAACCGAAAGCCTTGCCTTAACTAGATTGCCAAGCTCTAAGAGTCGCAGGCCGAGTCGATAGGTACCGCCATCACCGCGCTCGACCAGTCTGCAGGCCACCATGTCATTTAAGATGCGGTGCGCCGTAGACGGGTGCAGGGCGGTTTGCTCGGCCAAAATTTTGAGGCTGCACGCATCTTCATGCTTAGCAAGTGCATCGAGCAAATTCATCATGCGCTCCACCACCTGAATGGCGGTCTTACCAACCTCACCAGGAACTTTAGCCATTTTTGCTACTTTGGGGGTGTCCATTGCCTCATTGTAGCCAATCTTTGAGAAATTGCACAATGTGAAAACGACTGGCTGAAAGAGGCCCTTTAGACCCCTATTTCACGGCTAGGGCGCATTCCCGAACCAATTCCGGGCCCTTAAAAATGAGCCCGCTGTAAATTTGTAGCAGGCTTGCTCCAGCGGCACGCTTTTCTTGGGCATCGCTCCCCGACAGAATGCCACCAACACCAATAATCGGTATCCGGTCACCGAGGCATTGCTTGAGCGACTGTATTACGGCATTGGATAGGGCGCGAACGGGTGCACCAGAAAGTCCGCCAGCTTCAGTGCCATGCTTTAGGTGAGCGACAGCACCTCGCTCTATCGTCGTGTTGGTTGCAATCACTGCGTCAATTTCAAACTCAAGCAGTAAATCGGCGATCAAACGGATATCGGTAGGATCGAGGTCCGGCGCTATTTTTAGAAATAAGGGTTTACGAACGCCATGCGCATCGCACAGCGCAGTACGCGCAAGTTGAATGCTACTCAGCAAGGAACGCAGCATGGCTTCGCCTTGCAGTGCCCGGAGGTTTTTGGTATTGGGCGACGAAATATTCACCGTGATGTAAGAGGAAACAGCGTAGACCTTTTTTAATCCGATCACATAATCATCAGCGGCAGCTTCAATTGGGGTGCTGGCGTTCTTGCCGATATTTAAGCCAATGACACCGCCGGACTGCCAGTAGCGCGAGGCCTTAACGCGGGCAACGCACGCATCGACGCCATCGTTATTAAAGCCCATGCGGTTAATAATTCCATCGACTTGGCTTAAACGGAACATGCGTGGCTTTGGATTGCCAGGTTGTGGCAGTGGCGTTACCGTTCCAATTTCTAAAAAACCAAAACCCAAGGCGGCGAGTGCATCAATGTGCTTCCCATCTTTATCTAAGCCAGCAGCGAGCCCAACCCGATTACCCAAAGGCAAGCCGCAGAATACCTGGGGGTCAATGACCGGTTTGGGCACGAGACGCGAAAGTAAGCCAAGGGCATGGGCACGGTCCATGCTACTGAGCGCTAGGTCATGGGCTTGCTCAGGATCAAGGCAAAAGAGTCCAGGGCGTAAAAAGGAGTAAGCGGACATGAATCGAATTATCGCGTATGCAAGGGCTGCCAAAGGTTATCTATTAGACCTTCGATGCCCTTGAACTTCGACTTATATGCCATCTTCTGGCTCTCTTGGATGTAGTAACCAAGATAAAGATAAGGCCGCTTAAGCTGCCTGACTTGCGCTATTTGCCACAGAATGCTGTAGGTACCATAACTGGCTTTGGGCACCGTGGTGTCGTAAAAGGTGTAGACCGAAGAAATGCCTGCTTCAACAATATCAATGATGCTAACCATGCGGAGGCGACCCGGCTCTGCACCCTGAGGGCCATCCCGAAATTCGACCAATCGCGAGTTCACCCGGCTTTGCAGTAAAAATTGTGTGTACTGCTCTTGATCATCGCGGTTCATTTCACCATCGTGATGGCGTTGCTCTTGGTAGTGCCGATACAGGGCATAGTGCTCATCTGTATAACTCAAGTGGAGTACGTGGGTTTCTAAATTGGCATGTTGATTGTGGGCGCGTTGCTGGCTGCGAGTCGAAACAAAGTGTTCAACCGGTATTCGAGTAGCAATGCACGCCTTGCAGTGATCGCAATAGGGTCGGTATGTGAATAGCCCGCTGCGCCGAAATCCTGCATTGACTAGATCACCGTACATATCGCTATGCACCAGATGGGATGGTGTGGCAACTTGTGACCGCGCGGTTTGCAGTGGAAGATAGCTACAGGTATACGATGCTGTCGCATAAAACTGCAGCGCAGTAATCGGGAGCTCATTGATTTGGCTCATAGCCAACGCTCCAATGCAGTTTTATTAAAACTCCATGGAGTACTTATAGAATTCTTACTCAGCGCATCGCGTGCCAGTGATAAAAAATGCGGGCGCGGGATGGGGCCTCCCCCGAGGGATCGGAGGTGGGCGGTTTCTTGTTGGCAATCAATCAATGGCACCTCATGATCGTAGCACCAAGCGCAAAGCAGGGCCAAGGCAAGCTTCGAGCTATCCCGTTGGCGGCTAAACATCGATTCACCAAAGACCATGCGGCCAAAACTAACGCAGTACAGACCGCCCAACAGGCGATCGCCTTGCTTGATTGCAATGCTGTGGGCAAAGCCGTTTTCATATAGTTGACTGTATGCGTCAACAATTTCATGGGTGATCCAGGTGCCATCCTGGTCTTTTCGGGGGCTTAGGGCGCAGGCTCGCATAATCGCACCAAAGTCACCATCGACCTCAATATGGCATGTGGGATCGTGATAAAACTGCCGCATGGTTTTCTGCAAGGAGTCACTCACCTTAAAATTTTTCGGCTCTAGCACCATCCGCGGGTCTGGCGACCACCATAAAACCGGTTGATTATCGGAATACCAGGGAAACAAGCCGAGTCGATATGCCGTTTCAAGCTGTCCGGGATAGATGCGTTCACTGACCGCAAAGAGTCCCACTACTTCGGGGTCTGGATCGGGCATGACCGCAGGATCGGGAAAAGCATCATCAGGCCCCAGCCATGCAATCTGATTCATTGCTTAAATGGATTCAGAGGGGAGGATATCGCGGGATCGGACAGCAATCTCAGTACCCGCCCGAAGGAGGCCTGCACTGCGATCGGCAAAAAACCACTGCAGGGTTTGTTTAGTGGTCGGAAAAGCCAACTCGGACCAGGGGATTTCGTGTTCATAAAAAAGCGCTACCTCAAGGCTTTCCTCGCCCGCTGAAAACTCGGGGGTCGGTAATTTGGCGAGGTAAAACAAATGCACCTGCTCAACGTGGGGCACATTGATTAATGAAAACAGGGGACCGATTTCAACATGGGCTCCAGCTTCTTCTAATGTTTCTCGGGCGGCACCATGGCTAGTGCTCTCACCGATTTCCATAAAGCCGGCAGGCAAAGTCCAAAAGCCATGGCGTGGCTGGATCGCTCTGCGGCAGAGCAACACCTGTTCACCCCATACCGGAATAGTACCCACGACATTGCGCGGATTGAGGTAGTGCACCGTAGCGCAGCTATTGCACACATGGCGCTCGCGCATATCGTCTGCAGGGATGCGTAATGTCACGGTAGATCCGCATTTTGAGCAGTAGTGCATTGGAAAGGATTTCATCCTTCGATTATCCGACTTTCAGAACGGCGGGTACCGCACCGCGCAGGGCATTGCAAACTAGGATACGGTCGGCGTCTACTAGATCGGCGGCGGTGATTGTGGCTTGATGGGCATTCCATTGGGGGTCATCTAAGACGCTTTGGCGCATCACACCCGGAAGTACCCCTGCCGATAGTGGTGGTGTAAGCCATTGCTTTGACCCTTTGGGCTGTATAAAAATCGAGCTACGCCCCCCTTCGGTGACTAAACCGAACTCATTCAAAAAGACCGCATCAAAACCGCCTAGTGCTACCGCATTTTTCCATGCCAAGTCATACATGGTCCGTACATTGACTTTATGGGCCAATAGAACATTGCTCGATTGCATGATGGCCTGATGTGCATCGGGCAATACCTTGGATGCCCAAAAAATAGCGACTTCATTTGCAATCGGTTCCAAGACATTGGCTATCGCAGTCACCGAGCCATCGGCGAATAAGTCAATGCGCAAGCGATGGGGAAGTGGACTTGTAATTGCTAGGCAGGCCTCTTCAGCAGCCTCGGCAATCCGAGATGCGTCAAATGGAATGCGCAGGGCAGATGCGGACTGCTGCAATCGCTGAAGGTGGGCCGCAAAGCGAAGTGGCTTTTGTCCTTCAACGCGAATGGTCTCGAATAAACCCAGCTCATTTGGCATCTCGGTGATAAATGCCGATTTCGTTTGACACTCCTGCCACTCTAGCGCTGGATTGGAATCAATCGTAATGCCAGCACCGATGCCCAAGGTGAATTTGGTTTGGTGGGCGCTTGGACTTGACTCTAAATTGAGCGTACGAATAGGAACGCTAAATGCAAAATCGCCATTCGGGTCAAGCCAGCCCAAGGCGCCGCAGTAATAATCGCGGGGAGCACCTTCCAATGCGTGAATAATCTCCATGCTGCGTTTTTTGGGGGCGCCCGTAACAGAGCCACAGGGAAAGACCGCATCGAGTATGGTACGTAGACTTATATCGGGCTTTGCTTTTGCCTCTATGGTCGAGGTCATTTGCAGCACATTTCCATGCTGTGCAACATGAAACAAGGTGGGTACGGTAACGCTACCCGGTAAGGCAACTCGGCTTAGATCATTGCGTAAGAGGTCAACGATCATAATATTTTCTGCGCGATTTTTAGGGTCGCTTGCCAATTGCTCTGGGCTCTCGGTTCGGGCATTGGCGGTGCCCTTCATGGGCATGGCGCGTAAACAGTCTCCATCCCGTTCTATAAAAAGTTCAGGCGATTGCGACAGAATGGTAGTGTTGCCTTCTTGCACAAATGCACCAAAACGACCAGGTTGCCGCGCTCTTAGGCGTGCATATAAAGCGAGCGGGTCACCATAAATCTCCCCCCTTATGCGGTACGTGTGATTAATTTGATACGTATCACCACAGCGTATCCATTCTTGAATTCGCAGGGCATCCGATTGAAACTGGGCTTGCGTAATGGATTCTGTGCAGGAAGCTACACCACTGACGCGTTGATCATCGGTTAGCTGGGCCAGTTGTGTTTCAAGCCAGGCATCCACTTCCACTTTTGTAAGTGTTTTGGGTCGATGGTATGCCCATGCTTGAATTAGCGGTATGGCTGGGGACGAAGTACTGGGCAGTCGATGAATGACTTGGCCATACTCGTAGGCAACCAGGCAAACCACATGGTGATCTGCTTTTAAAGCTGACTGGATCGCATCAAAGCAGGCATCAATTTCAGCCGGAGTAAATGCTGCCCAGTGTGCGATGGGCTCTTGGTAGAGGCGACTGGTAGGTTTAGCAGTGCAACTCTCAACATCATCGAGCAGAATCATCGTAAAACTCGATCGCGTATTAGATTACTTTAAGACGGTCGCTGACTCGATCACAACAGGAGTAGTGGGTACATCCGCCATCCGTCCAAATTTAGGCGCTGGTGCGACCATGGTTGGGATTTTACGAATGCGGTCAATGGTTTGAGTACCAGAGATGACTTTGCCAAAGACGGTATAGCCATTACCCATAGCGTTCGGGAAATCCAGTCCTTGATTGTCACGCACATTAATAAAGAATTGCGCGGTCGCTGAATCGGGATCCGATGTTCTCGCCATTGCAATCGTATAGCTTTGATTCTTTAGTCCGTTTTGGGCTTCGGAGACAACGGGTGGGTTGGTTGGCTTTTGATTTAAATCGGGTGTGAAGCCACCGCCTTGGATCATGAAACCATCGATCACGCGGTGGAAGATCGTGCCGTTATAAAAGCCGCTCTGAACATACTTAAGAAAGTTATCAGCGGTCTTGGGCGCCTTCGCCGAATCCAGATCCACAACAAAGCTACCTTGATTGGTTTTGAACTCGACGCGTGGCTCTGCCTGGGCTGTGCCGGTGGCAAATAAAAAGGCGCCAGCGAGGGCGGTTATCAAGGCACGGTAAGAGCAAAATGGAGTGGTTCGCATGGTTCTTCCTAAGTGGTAAATAAATGGCAAATACAGATCCACTCCATTGTATTGCGTGAGGCTTATGCTGGCGTGGGTGGTAGTCCGTTGGGTACAGATGAAGCGGCCCGATAGGCTGCTTGATCAAACATCTCCGGTTGATTAAGGTAGTCAATGACCCAATCGATGGCATCGACCCCCCAAAAAATACGCTCTCCAAGCGCCAGAGTGGGTACGCCGAAGGCGCCGCGATCAAGAGCCTCTTGGGTGTTGGCAATTAAACCTGCTTTGGTTTCGACGTTATCTGGGCGGGGTGTGGTGGGATCTAAATGCAGGTGCGTACAAAAATCAGACCAGTGCAGATTGGGATCCTTGCCTAGCACCCAAACAAAATCAAATGCCCGCTCGACCATAGGCCAGTCGGCTTGCTCTTGGACTAAAAGGCGCTGCGCTGCAACGGTAATAAATGGGTGGTGCTCTGGAAACCGAAAGGGAATGCCTAATTTCGCTGCTTGCCATACACACGCTTCATACGTGTACAAGCGCTTTGCGGGGACTTCACCAGGGCCTTGATTGTGTGCGCCGCGTAAAAGACCGCCAAGCAATACCGGTACCGGTTCGATTTGCAAACGCGGCTCAAGGCGATGGCGTAACTTCACATAAAAGTACGCAAAAGGAGAAATAATGTCGAAATAGAAACGTGCCTTCATTTTTTCTCCGCCTCGTCGAGTGAGCGCAAAAAAGCCATGCGTTCCGCAATCTGAATTTCAAGGCCGCGCTCCACCGGCTGGTACCAATGTGGCTCAGTCATGCCTTCGGGTAAGTAGGTTTCACCTGCTGCATAGCCATAGGGCTCATCGTGCGCATACCGATACGCAGTGCCGTGCCCCAACTCTTGCATTAATTTCGTTGGCGCATTGCGTAAGTGATTTGGTACGCCCCGACTTTGATCGGCCGCAGCAAAAGCACGGGCCTTGTTATAGGCAACATAGCTGGCATTGCTTTTCGCTGCAACAGCCAAATAGACTACTGCTTGACCCAGCGCTAGCTCGCCTTCGGGTGAGCCCAGTCGTTCATAGGTTTCTGCCGCATCGTTCGCGAGTTGGATTGCCCTGGGATCGGCCAAACCAATATCTTCCCAGGCCATGCGAATAATGCGGCGCGCAAGGTAGCGCGGATCTGCGCCGCCATCGAGCATGCGGCAAAGCCAATACAAAGCAGCATCTGGATTGGAGCCGCGTACCGATTTATGCAGCGCCGATATCTGGTCATAAAAATGGTCTCCGCCTTTATCAAAGCGACGACCATTGGCAGTTAATGCATTTTCAACAAAAGATTGATCCACCACCGTATTGGTCGACCCGGGAATCGAAATAGCGTTCCGAATTTGCTCCAGCACATTGAGTAAGCGCCGCGCATCACCATCCGCATTAGCAATGATGGTGTCAATCGCTGCGGAATCAAATTCAATGTTTGGCATGGCATGTACCCTGGCACGCTCGACCAAGGTATGTAGTTCTTCAGCGCTCAAGGATTTAAGAACATAGACCTGTGCCCGAGAAAGCAAGGCGGAATTCACCTCAAAGGAGGGATTTTCCGTGGTGGCGCCGATAAACGTAAACAGACCAGATTCGACGTGCGGTAAAAGCGCATCTTGTTGGCTTTTATTAAAGCGATGAATTTCATCGACAAACAGAATGGTTTGCTTGCCGTACTGATTATTATTTTGCTGCGCCTGATCTATCGCCTCCCGAATTTCTTTGACGCCAGCAAGCACCGCTGAGATTGCAATAAATTCGCGATCAAAGGCCTTTGCAGAAAGACGAGCTAAGGTTGTTTTGCCAACGCCCGGAGGCCCCCACAAAATCATTGAATGCGGTTTGCCCGATGCAAAAGCCAGTTGAAGGGGCTTGCCTTGGGCTAGTAAATGCGATTGACCGATCACCTCAGCAATCGAGCTGGGACGCAAGGCTTCCGCCAACGGTGGCGGTGGTTTGGTTTCAAACAGATTGCTCATGGCAAGCTGATCCAGGCTGGAGCGGTTCTCACGTCATGGTCGCTAGCATGACGAGGGCAGCCCATGTCAGGCAGAACGAAGCGACCACAGTCAAGCGCGTACGCATCACCATGAATTCAGCATGCGCCGCCTTGCTAGTAAAGTAATACTGGTATGTATTTTGATCAATACCGCGCTGAACCAAGAGCATTGCCGCTAACATCAGCAAGCCAACGGGTATGTAGATATGCAATGCTAGCCAAGCTATTAGCGATGGAATAACGCCCCAGATCCAGGCGTTTCGTTCAAACCAGCGGGATCCGCCGATATCCCCAGCGCTCGCTAAATTAGCGCTATCGGCAATATTGCCAAGGTGCCGAAAGTTTCCACCCCAATGGATGGCGCCTAAAAAAGAGCAGATCACAGCACCATAGGCGGCAAGGGATTCGGCGCCGACATAATCAAAAGGCGTTGGTGCCACTTGAACCAAGATGGCGCAAACAACAAATGGAATTAAACCGCCGTATCCTAAAACACGAACAATCGGCGGCAGGGTGCTGATGGTTGACATTTTTTAGGTGTCGTAGTGATACACACCACGCCCTGTTTTACGACCCAAATACCCAGCCGCAACCATTTCACGCAGCAAAGGGCAGGCACGGTATTTGGAGTCATTGAAATTACTGAAATAAACCTCCATTACCGCCAAGCAAGTATCGAGGCCAATCAAGTCAGCTAGGGCAAGGGGCCCAATCGGCTGATTGCAGCCCAGTTTCAT
>CANHMJ010000038.1 GCA_947461805.1 Burkholderiaceae bacterium | reverse complement strand
TGGCGCTGTTCTTCGTCGCTGTCTCCTACCCACTTATACCCTTCATCTGGCATGTCCGATAACAACATTTCCAGTACTAATTTTTGACTCTTGAGCGCACGCTCGCTGTTGGCTTTGACGTCCATGCCAGGCGTCGCACTGCGGCAGCAACTGGGCGCTAAGGTGCGCTCGCCATTGATCTCAACTACGCATGCACGGCAATTGCCATCGGCACGATAGCCGTCTTTAAAACACAAATGGGGAATATCCACCCCATGGCGTTTAGCCGCCTTGAGAATGGTCTCACCCTCATAAGAAATAATCGTCTTGCCATCAAGCTTGAACTCGACGGTTTGCAACTGGAGTTCGTTTGGATTTACGGGGGCATTCATTTAAGCAACCTCTTCTGGGAAGTACTTCGCTATGCAGCGAATCGGATTAGGGGCTGCTTGACCAAGGCCGCAAATGGAGGCATCGACCATCACGGTAGCTAAATCTTCTAGCGTTGCTTTATCCCAGGACTTGGCTTGCATTAGCTCGGCTGCCTTGCTAGTACCAACACGGCATGGCGTGCATTGGCCACAACTCTCATGCTCAAAGAAGTGCATTACGTTTAAGGCTGCATCACGCGCTTTGTCTTTATCGCTAAAGACCATGACTGCAGCAGAGCCGATGAAACATCCGTAAGGCTGCAAGGTATCAAAGTCGAGTGGAATGGTATTCATGGTGGCAGGCAAAATACCGCCCGAGGCGCCACCGGGCAAATACCCATAGAAGCGGTGGCCGTCTTGCATGCCGCCGCAGTATTCATCAATCAGTTCCTGAATGGTAATGCCGGCTGGGGCTAATTTGACGCCAGGCAACTTCACGCGGCCACTAACGCTAAAACTGCGCAAGCCCTTGCGATCATGACGACCATAGCTACTGAACCACTGCGGCCCGCGCTGCAGAATGTCGCGCACCCAATACAGGGTCTCAAAGTTATGTTCTAGGGTTGGGCGGCCAAACAAACCCACTTGCGCAATGTACGGTGGACGCATGCGGGGTTCGCCGCGCTTGCCCTCAATACTCTCGATCATTGCCGACTCTTCGCCGCAAATGTAGGCGCCTGCACCGCGGCGCAATTCAATCAAGGGCAACTTAAATGGGGGATTGGCTTGCAGCTTAGCGATTTCACGCTCGAGGAGCTCGCGGCAACCGTGGTACTCATCGCGCAAATAGATGTAACAGGCATCAATGCCTACGACATTGGCGGCAATCAGCAACCCTTCTAAGAAGCGGTGGGGATCCCGCTCTAAATAAGTACGGTCTTTAAATGTGCCGGGCTCACCTTCGTCGATGTTGACAGCCATCAGTTTTGGTGCAGGCTGGTCTTTGACAATGCGCCACTTCCGTCCCGCCGGAAAGCCTGCGCCACCTAAGCCGCGCAGACCGGAGTCTTCCATGGCTTTAATAATCTGCTCACCCTCACGCTTGCCAATGACAAGCTCTGCTGCCAAGGCGTAACCGCCTTTGGCGCGATAGGTCTCATAGCCAACATAATCGGGTGATACAGCTTGATCACGGCCTTGGGGCGATACGCCTTTTTCTGCCAAGTCAGCCGGCTCGAAGTTACCACTATCGCTCGCGAGCGGATGGGATAGCTGTTTGTTGGCTACTGCTGCTGCAACCGTCTCTGCCGTAGCAAATAAAACGGGGTATTGGTGCACCACCGCTACTGGTGCTTGCTCACAGCGACCGACGCACGGCGCTGCAATCACTTTCACCTTTGGATTGCCTAAGATAGTAGGCAAACGACTCAAGAGTGTTTTTGCACCAGCAAGTTCGCATGACAGTCCATCGCATACCCGTACCGTAATGTCAGCAACTGGATCATCGCCGCGGACCACTTCAAAGTGGTGGTAGAAAGTGGCAACTTCATATACCTCTGCCATCGGCAAATTCATTTCTTTTGCGAGGGCAACCAAATGCCGATCATGCAATGCACGGTAGGCGTCATTTAATTTGTGTAAGTGTTCGATCAAGAGATCACGGCGGTGTGGCGCCTCACCAATCAACTGGCGTACTTCGGCAATCGATGCATCGTCGGCTTGACGGCCCTTTAACTTGCTTTTGCGCCGAATGGTTTCCCGTAAATCATTGACCGTCGCAAGTGCAACAGCTTCGACCGCTTCGGATGGCTTGGGGTGATTCATAGTCTTCTAATCTCTGCTCTCGGTTGGAAATAGCCCTACGCGCGCAAAACCATTTCGTTTGCATGATTTTGGTGGAATTATGAGTGCAAGTCCTTGACGGCGCTCAAGAGCATTTTGTGGGGGTAATACTACGGGTTTACCCTAAATTGCGGGTATACGGCAAGCGCCTAAATCAGGCTGGGTTTTGGGGTCAAATCCGATGGGCGACTATAGTCCATATTGCGCTCACGCACACGCGCCCGAAAGCAGTCCTCATAGCCCGGGCTGCCAATACGCCACCCAATCGAGGTGCAATCATCCCGTGCTGCTGACTCAACAGTGCCACATGCCGTGAGGCCTAAGGCACAAATGGCAATAAATCCGCCAAGAAGGCGAGCCAACAGCCGAGAAACAGAACGGGTAAGAGAGGGACTATTCATGACCTAAGTCTATCACCACTGAATGGGCTGGATCGACCTCGGCTGAGCCCAGCGCAATCTCGAGCGCAGACCCATCTCGATGTGCACTTAGGTCTAAGAAGCGGACGAGCCCAAATGGGCAATAGCGTCCCAAAAAAAATCCCTTGCAAAAGTGTATTTACAAGGGATTGGGCGTTGCTGGCGGAGAGGGCGGGATTCGAACCCGCGGTAGGTTTAACCCTACGCACGCTTTCCAGGCGTGTGACTTAAACCGCTCATCCACCTCTCCGAGACGGTAGATTATACGGGTCGAAATGGAAACGGCAGTTTAAGTTGAAATCACCCGCTCTGCGGCTTACAGTGCCTGCTTCAGCTGATCCAAAATAGCTGGATTCTCTAAAGTCGAAGTATCTTGCGTCACTTCCTCGCCTTTGGCAATCACGCGCAGTAAACGGCGCATGATCTTACCGGAGCGGGTCTTCGGTAAGTTGTCACCGAAGCGCACGTCTTTGGGTTTTGCAATTGGGCCAATCTCCTTACCAACCCAATTGCGCAACTCCATCGCCAACTTCTTCGCATCATCGCCCGTAGGACGACCGCCTTTGAGGACGACGAAGGCGCAGATGGCTTCACCCGTCATCTCATCCGGACGACCGACAACAGCAGCCTCGGCAACCAAGGGATTAGCAACCAAGCAGGATTCAATTTCCATCGTGCCCATGCGATGACCTGACACATTGAGCACGTCATCAATGCGGCCGGTGATCGTGAAGTAGCCGGTGTCTTTATTTCGAATTGCGCCATCGCCTGCAAGGTACAAAGTGCCACCCAACTCTTCGGGGAAGTAGGCCTTCACGAAGCGATCGTTATCGCCCCAAATGGTACGAATCATCGATGGCCATGGGCGCTTTACAACTAAGATGCCGCCACTACCGTTTGGCACGTCATGCCCTGCTTCATCCACAATCGCTGCCATGATGCCTGGCAGTGGCAAGGTGCATGAACCCGGTACCATCGGCGTAGCGCCTGGCAATGGAGAAATCATGTGTCCACCGGTTTCGGTTTGCCAGAAGGTATCTGCAATCGGGCAGCGCGAGCCGCCGATGTTCTCGTAGTACCACATCCAGGCTTCTGGATTAATTGGCTCACCAACGGAGCCCAACAGACGCAAGGATGACAAGTCGTATTTCTTCGGATGGACGGATTCGTCGACGCTCGCAGCCTTGATCAATGAACGAATCGCCGTCGGTGCAGTGTAAAAAATCGTTGCCTTGTGTTTTTGAATGGTGTCCCAAAAACGACCAGCATTTGGATACGTTGGTACGCCTTCAAACACAATCTCCGTGCAACCCACGGCAAGCGGGCCATAGGTAATATAGGAATGCCCTGTAACCCAACCAATATCCGCAGTACACCAGAAGACATCGCTGGGCTTAATATCAAACGTCCATTTCATGGTCAAAATGGCCCAGAGCAAATAGCCGCCCGTCGAGTGCTGTACACCCTTTGGTTTCCCGGTCGAACCAGAGGTGTACAAAACGAACAAGGGGTGCTCAGCACTCACCCACTCTGGCTCACAGGTCTTGGCCTCACCGGCCACAACCTCATGCATCCAAGAATCGCGTCCGGCTGTCATCGCAATGTTGCCACCCGTACGCTTATACACAATGACATTCTTAACTTTTTCGCAGTCGCCCAAGGCAAGTGCCTCATCCACAATCACCTTTAATGGCAAGGCTTTGCCGCCGCGCATTTGCTCGTCGGCAGTAATGACTGCAATCGCGCCCACGTCAACGATGCGCTCCTGCAAGGATTTTGCAGAGAAGCCGCCAAACACAACGGAATGGGTGGCGCCGATACGGGCACACGCCTGCATAGCAACGACACCTTCGATTGACATCGACATGTAAATGATGACGCGATCACCTGACTTAATGCCCATCTTGCGCATCGCGTTCGCAAACTGGCATACGCGTGCGAGCAAATCGCTGTAGGTAACGTTCGTTACTTTGCCGTCATCCGCCTCAAAAATAATGGCCGTTTTTTGGGCGTTACCATTTTCTAAATTGCGATCCAGGCAGTTATACGAGGCATTGGTGAGTCCATCCTCGAACCATTTATAAAACGGTGGGTTAGTTTCATCCAACACCTTAGTAAAGGGCTTTTTCCAATAGAGGTTTTCGCGGGCGAGGCGCGCCCAAAATCCCTCGTAATCTTTTTCCGCTTCTGCACAAAGTGCGTTGTAAGCGTCCATTCCAGGCACAGCAGCATTTTTAACGAAATCACTTGGGGGATTAAAAATCCGGTTTTCTTGCATCAACTGTTCCATGCTGTCCTAGCCTCTATTTAAATGACAATAATTACTACGCCGCAAAATCCATGCAGAATAGTGTAAATCCACTCTCTTTCACCCTAAGATAAGGGAATTTTAGGGTCAATTGCTCTATGGCAAACCCTTAAAATAGAGAAATCCTTTTAATTTGATGAAATTTATGACAAATATTAAACAAGAAGACCTCATCCAAAGCGTTGCTGACGCCTTCCAGTACATCTCCTACTATCACCCGGCTGATTTTATTCGGGCAATGGGCAAGGCCTACGAACTGGAAAAAGGGGAAGCCGCAAAAGACGCGATTGCGCAGATTCTGACCAATAGCCGGATGTGCGCCGAAGGGCATCGCCCGCTATGCCAAGATACCGGCATTGCCGTCGTCTTCTTAAAAGTGGGCATGAATGTGCAGTGGTCGGATGCCACGATGAGCGTATCGGATATGGTGAATGAAGGGGTTCGCCGCGCTTACCTCAATCCCGACAATATGCTGCGTGCTTCGGTTCTCACTGATCCTGCCGGCAAACGCAAAAATACGGGCGACAACACCCCAGCTGTGATTCATTATGAAATCGTGCCAGGCGATGGCATTGAAGTGATTTGCGCAGCCAAGGGCGGCGGCTCAGAAAACAAAGCCAAGATGATCATGCTCAACCCCTCCGATTCGATAGTCGATTGGGTGATGAAAACCATTCCTACCATGGGTGCTGGCTGGTGCCCTCCTGGCATTCTGGGAATCGGTATTGGCGGCACGCCTGAAAAAGCGACCTTACTCGCTAAAGAAGCCTTAATGGGCTCGGTTGATATTCAAGAGCTGATTGCCCGTGGACCACAAAACCGCGTAGAAGAATTGCGTCTGGAGATTTATGAAAAAGTGAACCAGCTTGGGATTGGTGCGCAAGGCCTTGGCGGTCTCTCTACGGTTTTGGATGTCAAAATTTTGGATTACCCCACCCACGCCGCTTCCCTGCCCGTTGCGATGATTCCCAATTGCGCAGCGACCCGGCACATTCACTTTCATTTGCATGGCGATGGCCCCGCTAAATTAGAGGCACCCTCCCTTGCTGATTGGCCGGACGTTACCTGGACGCCGGATGTTCAAAAATCAAAGCGGGTCGATTTAAATGCCCTGACTCCGGGCGAAGTGGCCAGCTGGAAACCGGGCGATCGTTTACTCCTCAACGGAAAAATCCTCACGGGGCGCGATGCTGCGCATAAACGCATTCAGGACATGCTGGCCAAAGGCGAAGCGCTGCCGGTGAGCTTTAAAAACCGTGTGATCTATTACGTTGGCCCAGTAGATCCGGTGCGTGACGAAGCCGTTGGTCCTGCTGGCCCCACTACCTCTACCCGCATGGATAAGTTTACGGAGATGATGCTTGCCGAAACCGGTTTGATTGCGATGATTGGCAAAGCCGAACGCGGCCCGGTTGCGATTGAAGCCATTAAGAAACACCAGTCTGCGTATTTGATGGCAGTCGGCGGCGCGGCGTATTTAGTCTCCAAAGCAATTAAGACATCAAAAGTCGTTGGCTTTGCCGATTTAGGCATGGAAGCGATTTATGAATTTGACGTGCAGGACATGCCGGTGACGGTTGCAGTCGATTCGAATGGGACTTCGATGCACAACGAAGGGCCGAAAGAGTGGCAAGCGCGGATTGGAAAAATCCCCGTCGTCGTCGCGTAACGTTTTAGGCAAGCATTGGCACTCATCGGGGTATTTGATTCGGGCGTTGGAGGCCTATCCATTTTGGATGAGGCTCTGCGGCAGCTGCCTAATCACGATTACCTCTACTTTGCTGACAGCGCCAATGCTCCTTATGGTGAAAAGCCGCCTGAATGGATTGCACAGCGCAGCCTGGCGGTATGCCAGTCTCTAGCGGATGCGGGTTGCCAAGCGATCGTCATTGCCTGCAATACTGCGACCGCAGAAGCCATTCAACGCATTCGAGCAGAGCTTAAAACGATTCCGATCATTGGGGTCGAGCCTGGAATAAAGCCGGCGGCACTGCGAAGCCAAAAGGGCCTTGTGGGTGTATTGGCCACCGAAGCAACACTGAAGAGCGATAAGTTCAATGCCCTGCTTGCCACCTTGCCGGGTGATTGCCATTTTATTAAACAAGCTGGTGAAGGCCTAGTACCGTTGATTGAGTCTGGTCAATTGCACGCATCAGAAACGGCGACCTTGCTCGCACACCATTTGCAACCCATGCGCACTGCAGGGGTGGATACCCTCGTTTTAGGCTGTACCCACTATCCGTTTTTGATGCCATTGATTCTGAATCAATTGGGATCGTCGGTGTTAATCGTGGATACCAGCGAGGCAGTAGTCCGTCAGTTGGCACGGCAATTGGAAGTCCATCGCATTCCGAGTGAAGCAAGTAGTAAGCGCAATTTATTATTGCTTAGCACCGCCGATGGCGCGCGGCTGCACAGCATGGCGATACAATTGTTACGTAGCGATATGGCTGAACTCAGCATCGATTTCAAAACAGTAGGTCTGGATCAGACATCACTATGCCGCTAGCAAAACCAAATCCTAAAACACATCTGCTATTTACGCGGCAGGAGTGGATTGTGATTATCTTCGTACTCGTGCTCCATGGCTTCTTTTTTGTCAGCCTCGACCTTGGGCTCGACATAAAGAATGATCCATCTGAAAACGAAGTACGCGTGATGGCGAATTTAGTTGCCCCAGCAACGCCTCCGGCTCCGCCCGTGTCTACCCCTCCGACACCGCAGCCCAAACCAGAAGCAAAACCCAAAACCCAGGTCAAGCCAGAGCCAAAACCAAAAACCATCGACCCTAGTAGTACGCCGCCCGTCGATGCAAGCCAAGCCAAAGCGGCAGAGAGTCAGATGCCCAACGCGGCCGTTGCCCCGGCTAGCAGTCAGGGTACTGCAGGCACGCCCATCCAAACCGATATTGGTAAACTGGTGGTGGTCTATCAGCCGGATGCCGATCCATACTACCCATCGTTTTCAAAACGGGCTGGAGAACAAGGTGAAGTGGTAGTTCGATTGATCATTGATGAAACGGGCATCGTAGAGGAAGTGGCTTTGCTGCGCTCGAGTGGCTTTGCGCGGCTCGATCGTGCTGCGACTGAAATTGGCAAGCGTTACCGTTTTAAACCCTATAGCGTGAATGGCAATCCCGCCCGCATTTCAACCAACCTCCTGATTAAATTTAACTTAAAGAACTAATGCAATGAATAACCCATTTGGCTTAATAAATTTATGGATGGCTGGCGATGCGGTGACGCGTTTTGTTGCCATCCTCTTATTGGTGTCATCGATCATTACCTGGGTCATTTTGATTAGCCGCTTGTGGAACATCAAAACACTGCGCGCCCTAAAGCCCGAAGCCGAGCAATTTTGGCGTGCCAGTACATTTGCTCAGGGCCTAGCTGGCTTTTCTGATCAAGCCAACAACCCGTACTTTCGGATTGCCAAAGAAGCCATGGGCGCCTCGGAGCACCATCAAAGTCAAACCTCGACTCGCCGCGAATTACTGCAAACACTGAACTATTCCGAGTGGATGTCACGCAGCATTAAAAACAGCGTTGATGCCTGCAGCGCGCTCTTGCAAAAAGGTCAGACCTTTTTAGGCTCTACTGGATCTACCGCACCATTCGTTGGTTTGTTTGGAACGGTTTGGGGTATCTACCACGCCCTGGTTGCGATTAGCAGCTCTGGCAGCGCACAAATTGATCAGGTTGCTGGCCCGATTGGCGAGGCCCTCATCATGACGGCCATTGGCCTAGCAGTCGCCATTCCAGCCGTGCTTGGCTTTAATGCAATTAACCGCGCCAATAAATTAATCGTTGCCGACCTCAGTCGCTTTGGCAATGATTTGCTAGCCTATTTTGTTACCGGCGCTCGCGTTGAGGCGGGAGAGTAAGCATGTCCTTTAGCAATCCTTCAGGCGATCAGGGTGACGATCCCCTGATGACCGAAATCAACATGACGCCCCTTGTGGACGTGATGTTGGTTTTGCTCATCATTTTTATTATTACCTTGCCGGTAATCCATCAAGCCGTGAAAGTGGACTTACCCAAAGCCAATAGTGCGCGCAATGAAACTAAGCCCGAGTCGATTCAGGTATCGATTGATGCGCGCGGTCAAATCTTTTGGAACAGTAGCCCAATTGACCTCACTACTTTCGTTAGCTATGCAGAAAAAGCGGCGCAAAAGGAGCCGCAACCTGAAGTCAATTTGCGCGCCGACAAAGAAGTGCGGTATGACTCGGTGGCACAAGTCTTGGCGGCATCGAAACGCGCCGGCTTAACTAAGCTGGGTTTTATAACCGAACCACAATAAGCCTCGCATAATCGGTACTACCCCATGACCCTTACACGCCTCCTCGGATTTGGACTTGCCTCTCTTGTATTAATAAGCCCACAGCAGCTCTTGGCCAAAGCCGAGTCCAGCATTCCAATGCTGCGGGTTGGTAGCCTGCAATGGGATCAGATTGAAATGACCATCGGTGAAGTCAAGCGCTTTGCCAGTCAGACCGGGTTTATGAGTCAGGCAGAAAAAAATGGGGGCGGTACCGTGTATGAACTGGGCTTTGTTCAAAAGCCCGGCTGGACCTGGAAAACCCCCTATGGCGTGAAGGCCCAAGACCGTGAGCCGGCAGTTCATCTCAACGCCTCTGAGGCAGAACAGATCTGCCGTTTTTTTGGTAAGCGCTTACCCACCGATGAGGAATGGGTTTCGGCTGCTTTTGTAGAGCAGCGTACTAATCCACCTGCCCCCTTCGTCAGTGGGAAACGCTACCGCTTCCCCAATGGCGATAGTGCTAAAGGTTCGCATTGCCTCGATGGCGAGTGCGGCAATTACCAAGGTCTCGCGCCCAAGGGTAGCCTCCTGCGCGGTACAGGCCATGTGCTTGCGGGCAGCACGGAGGCCGGCGTCAATGGCCTTTTTGATATGGGCGCCAATGTGTGGGAGTGGACTTCTACAGCGGTAGGCAGTGAGCGCGTCACGCGCGGCGCATCGTGGTGGTATGGAGCAGACCAACAACGCGAATCCAATCGCGCCAGCAAGCCGCTAGACGTGAGCGTGGTCTATATTGGCTTTCGTTGCGTTAAACCGTAAACTGCACCCCTGATCTTAAAAGGCGCTTTATGTCCCACTTATACGAGTATGGCCCTTATGTTTTTCTTGCGGTATGGATCTGCGTAGCGCTCTACAAGACATTGCAGCATTTTCAGGCGATGAAAGCCGATCGCAGTCAGCACTTCAACTTATTCCAATTGATCGGTAATTTATTTTCTGAGCTCATCAAAAGCTTTGTATCGCTCGTTGTCCTGAGCGTATTGGCTGCTGGGGTGCTGTACATCCTGATATTACTGTTTGAGGAAATCACCGCCTGATTGCCGCCAAACACAAAAGTGGCTGAATTTGACCTACAAAATCAGAGCTTATAGCGCTTAGCTGAAATAAAACCCCAATAAATTGCGGTTTTTTTGGTGCCCGAGGCCGGAATCGAACCGGCACGACTTTTTTGAGTCGGCAGATTTTAAGTCTGCTGTGTCTACCGATTTCACCACTCGGGCGCGTGCTTTTGAGGGCATTAATTTGCAGTGCAACAAAACCAAGACAGATAAGAATGCTAACACGCGGCATCTTATTTCATTAAAAAAGCCCTGCCAATGCGCTTTAAAGGGTTTACCCGAGATGGAAATTTTAATTAGATCCTTATACTTTACCGAGTAGTTTTTTCGTAGTACCTGATTGTTTAAAACTAGGAGATATGAATGTCTGAAATGAAAAACCAAGCACCACGTCGTAAGTTTCTGAAAGGTGCTGCTGTTGGTGGTGCCGGTGCAGCTGCCCTCAGCTTCCCAATGATTTCTAAATCGCAAGGCGTACAAAATTTACGCTTCCAGTCAACCTGGCCTGCGAAAGACATCTTCCACGAATACGCTGTAGATTTCGCTACAAAGGTCAATGACATGACCGGCGGCGAAATGAAAATTGAAGTGTTGCCAGCCGGCGCTGTTGTTCCTGCTTTCGGATTACTTGATGCAGTTTCCAAAGGTACTTTGGACGGCGGCCATGGCGTGGTGGTATATCACTACGGTAAAAATGCTGCCTTGGCATTGTGGGGATCAGGCCCATCCTTCGGCATGGACGCTAACATGCTCCTCTCCTGGCACAAATACGGCGGCGGCGCTGCTCTGTTAGATGAGCTCTACAAGGTAGTTAATGCCAACGTGAAGTCCTATGTGTATGGCCCAATGCCATCACAGCCACTCGGCTGGTTCAAAAAACCTATCGCTAAAGTAGAAGATCTGAAAGGCCTCAAGTACCGTACTGTTGGCATTTCGATTGACATGTTTACTGCCATGGGCGTTTCTGTAAACGCCTTGCCAGGCGGCGAGATTATCCCTGCGATGGATCGTGGCCTGCTTGATGCAGCGGAATTCAACAACGCATCTTCCGATCGTCAACTGGGCTTCCCAGACGTATCAAAAGTATGTATGTTGCAAAGTTATCACCAGAATGCCGAGCAGTTTGAGATTCTGTTCAACGGTACCAAGTACAACGCGTTATCGCCTAAGTTACGCGCCATCTTGGACAACTGCGTCGAAGCAGCTTCTTCTGACATGTCTTGGAAAGCGATTGATCGCTACTCCAAGGCCTATGACGAAATGCAAAAGACTCAGGGCGTCAAGTTCTACAAAACGCCAGACAGCATTTTGCGCAACCAGCTCAAGGTGTTCGACGAAGTGGTAGCCAAGAAATCCGCTGAAAACCCACTCTTTAAGAAGATTGTTGACTCGCAAAGAGCGTTTGCCCAGCGTGCTGTGAAATGGGATTTGGACACCAATACCTCACGTCGCATGGCTTTTGATCACTATTTCCCATCTGGCGCCAAAAAGGCCTAAAAATGTGGCACAACTTTTAAGCATAGCTTAAAATAGCGCCCAGTAGCAATATGGGGTGGTTGCGAAGGTAGCCACCCCATTTTTTTGGTTTAAATGCCTGGAGCTTCCAAAGTGCAAAAATTATTCTTAACGGTAGACCGATTGTCTACATGGATCGGCCAGTTTTTTTCCTGGCTCGTCGTTGGCTTAACCGCCTTAATTGGTTATGAAGTGTTTAGCCGCTATGTCTTAAACAGTCCGCATGCATGGGCGTTTGACGCCATGATCATGATGTACGGCACCATGTTTATGATGGC
>CANHMJ010000037.1 GCA_947461805.1 Burkholderiaceae bacterium | reverse complement strand
CCGGTCACGAGCGCCTTAGAGCGGAACTTTTACAGCTTTTGGACGTGGAGCGTCCCAAAATCGTCGAGATTGTCCACTGGGCAGCTTCCAATGGTGACCGTTCTGAAAATGGGGACTATATCTATGGCAAAAAGCGCTTGAGAGAGATTGATCGGCGCATTCGGTTTTTAAATAAGCGACTTGAGTTTGCGGTGCTGGTCGATAATGCCGCCCGAATATCCGGTGAACAGGATTCCGATCAGGTCTTTTTTGGAGCAACGGTGACCTATTGCCCCACCGGCGGACCCGATCATGGAAAAGAAGAAAACATCACGATCGTTGGGGTTGATGAGGTTGATTTAGAAAAGGGGTATGTCAGCTGGGTATCACCGATTGCCAAGGCGCTGATTAAAGCGCGGATTGGGGATTGTGTGCGCATTCAGACGCCGACAGGGCCTACTGAAATCGAAATCCTGGATGTTGAGTACCGCGCTTAAGCGCCGGTACGCACTACCCGCATTACATCGGGGTTGTTTCGCAAACTCCGCATCACTTTAGAGAGATGCAAGCGATCGGCCACTTGCAAGGTAAAGCGAATGGTGACAGCGTCTTCTTTGTGCCGGTCTTCCATCGAGACATTCATGATGTTGCAATCGGCCGAGGTAATGCTACTCGCGACCCGAGCCAATACGCCCTTCCCTTGGTGGGTATCGACTGCTAAATTGACTTCAAACTCCCGGTGAATGTCTTTGCTCCACTCGACCTCAACCCACTTATCACTGTCTTTGGATAGCATGCGCAAAGCGGTTTTACAGTCATTAACGTGAATCTGCAGCCCCTCACCTTTACCCAAATAGCCAATAATGGCATCGCCCGGAATAGGATGACAACAACTCTGAAAGCTAGTAGACATACCCTCTCGGCCATCGACCAAAATAGCCTGCTTTTGGTGTGAATGCGACTCGTGATGAATTGCCCAATCCCCCGAACCCAAACGCATCTGCTCATCACCGCCCTCTTCGTCCAGCAGAATATTGAGGCGAATCGCCAGCTCTTGGTGGGAGCGACGACCCAAAGCAATGTTGACGCACGCCTCTTCGCGGGTCTTGTCGCCAGTCCAATGCAATAACTTCTCCCAGATCGCGCCCGATAAAAGGCCAGCATCCACGCCTTGTTGGCGTAAGGCATTCGCCAACAAACGCTCACCCAATTGCAAAGACTCAGCGTAATGTTTAGTCTTTAGCGAATGACGAATCGATGCTCTAGCTTTACCAGTGCGCACAAACGCTAGCCAACCTGGATTGGGCTGGTTATTGGTTGAGGTGACCACCTCGACAATATCGCCGTTCTTCAATTCACTGCGCAGCGGCAGCTGCATATTGTTAATCTTCACAGCAACGCAGGAATTGCCAATATCGCTGTGGACCGAGTAAGCAAAATCAAGTGCCGTCGCGCCCCGCGGTAAAGCCCGAATTTGCCCCTTGGGAGTAAACACATAAACTGCGTCCGGGAACAAATCAATCTTGACGTGTTCTAAGAATTCTTGCGAATCGCCGCTACTATCCTGAATATCAATCAAAGACTGCAACCACTGGTGCGCCCTATTTTGCACCTCACTCATTTCAGGAGAGCCTTCTTTATAGGCCCAATGCGCTGCAACACCGGCCTCTGCCACGGCATGCATGTCGCCTGTACGAATCTGAAACTCCACCGGGACGCCAGACGGACCGACTAAAGTCGTGTGCAGGGATTGATACCCATTGAGTTTTGGAATGGAAATATAGTCCTTAAATTTACCTGGCATGGGTTTATACAAGGCATGCAAGATACCCAATGCGCGGTAACACGCATCAATCGATTGAACGGTTACACGAAAGCCATAGACATCCAACACCTGAGAAAAACTCACATGCTTGTGACGCATCTTCATATAAATCGAAAAGAGGGTTTTTTCTCGGCCCTGCAGATCGACTTCAATGCCCACTTTTGCAAAGCTCACACGCGTGGTTTGCAGAATCTTCTCGATCATCTCTTTGCGATTGCCGCGGGCACGCTTAACCGCATCCTCAATTACCCGAAAGCGCATCGGCATGGAGTAGCGGAAACTCAAGTCTTGAAGCTCGCGGTAAATGACGTTTAAGCCCAAGCGATGCGCAATGGGCGCATAAATTTCAAGGGTCTCCGAGGCAACTCGGCGGCGCTTTTCAATCGGCACCGCGTCCAAGGTTTGCATGTTGTGGGTACGATCGGCGAGCTTAACCAAAATCACCCGAACATCGCGTGCCATCGCCATAAACATCTTACGAAAGCTCTCGGCCTGGGCCTCTGCGTGACTCTGAAACTCGAGCTTATCGAGCTTTGTTAAGCCTTCAACCAACTCGGCAACCTTAGGACCAAACTGCGCGACTAAATCATCTTGAGTGCAGCCGGTATCCTCAATCACATCGTGTAAAAGCGCCGCCATGATCGATGACGCATCTAAACGCCAGCTGGCACACAATTCGGCAACGGCAACGGGGTGGGTAATGTAGGGCTCGCCACTTTGACGGTATTGCCCCAAGTGCGCTGAATCAGAAAACTGAAAGGCTTTTTTGACTAAGGCGATTTCATCGGGTTTGAGGTAATGGAGCTTTGCTGTTAATGCACTAATCGATACCACCTGCTGCTTAGGCGGCAGGATCGGTTGCGATGTTGGGCCGAATAAATGTCGACTGGATTGGGCTAGGAGCGACTCAAGAACGGCTGAGCCGCTTAAGGAACTGCTCGGGGATGTGCCAAAGAGGCCTGGCTCAGCGGTCTTTGAAGAATGGATGCTAGTGCTAGTACGAATTTCGCTGGGCAAGCGTGCCCCTATGGATCCCGATGTGGTCAGCGGCTGAGCCACAACGGGCCTCTCGATTAAAGAGGAACTTTGGTCAGCATATCCCGATCAGTGACACCAGCAGCAACTTCGCGTAAAGCAACTACAGTCGCTTTATCTTTGGCATCGACCCGAGGGGCGTGACCTTGAACCAGCTGGCGTGCACGGTAAGTGGCAGCCAAGACGAGCTCAAATCGGTTTGGAATGGTTTTGAGGCAATCTTCTACAGTAATACGAGCCATGCGCTACTCACTTTAAATGGGGATCAATACCCATAGGATAACTGATTAAACCCCAAGGCGCCTTAAAAGAGCGGGGTTGCGGGCCATCATCGGCCCAGATCGCAGGCGACTGGTAGCGATGATTTGCTGCAAATCGAGCAAGGCCTGCTCAAAAACATCATTGATCACAATAAAATTGGCTTCTGCTGCATGCTGGAGCTCGACGTGGGCAGCGGCCACGCGCCGCTGGATTGTAGCTTCATCGTCCTGCCCGCGCTTGCGCAGGCGCAACTCGAGGGCATCAATCGATGGTGGAAAAATAAAGATCCACTGGGCTGAGGTGATCAGCTGCAGAATTTGCTGCGCGCCCTGCCAGTCGATTTCTAAAATAACGTCATTGCCAGCCTGCATTTGCTGCTCAATCCACGAGCGCGAGGTGCCATAAAAATGACCATGGACTTCCGCCCACTCTAAAAAGTCACCACTAGTACGCTGCGCAATGAATGCATCATTGCTAACAAAACGGTAGTCTTTGCCGTCAACCTCTCCGCTGCGGGGTTGGCGAGTCGTCGTCGATAAGGACAACTTTAGACTGGCATCGGCTTGCAGCAAGGCTTGCACCAAAGACGATTTACCGGCGCCTGAAGGCGCCACAATCATCAGCATGCTGCCTTGGTAGGTTTGGGGAGATAGGGTCATTGGCTTATTCTAAGTTCTGCACTTGCTCGCGCATTTGCTCAATCAAGAGCTTTAGTTCTACCGCAGCCGCAGTGCATTCATCGGATACCGACTTCGAACTCAGGGTATTGGCCTCCCGATTGAGTTCTTGCATCAAGAAATCCAAACGCTTGCCAACCGGTCCTTTGCCTTTGAGCGCAGTTGCAACCGCCTGCAGATGGGTCTTTAAGCGCGCAAATTCCTCAGCCACATCAATTTTGACAGCGTACAGCACTACTTCCTGCCGAATGCGGTCAAGAAGCTCGGCTGGAACGGCGCCATTATTTAGCGAAGTTTGGCTTGCAAGGGCTTCGGCCAAACGGGCGCTGAGTTTGTCTTGGTATTGCTGAACGTATTCAGGGATGCGCGGCTCCAGGCTCGCAATAATGGTCTGCATTTGCTGAGTAATGGCATGCAAAACCCCCACTAAAGCGGTGCCTTCTGCAGCGCGGCTGGACAACAGGGCATCGAGGGCCGCCTTTGCAGCCTCGACCGTTGCGCCAATCCAGCCCTCCTCTTCGCCTCTAGGCTCGTTCACCACCCCTGGCCAGCGCAAGATATCGGCTGTACGCAAGTCACCGGCCTGCGGAAACGTTTTCAGTACCTCGGTTTGAAGGACCCGCAAGGCTGCTAGGCGTTCGTGATTGAGGGTGCTCGTTGCTCGGGATGGTGCAACCGCACTTGATTGGGCGTTTATGCGCCATGCTGCCCGAAACTCCACTTTGCCGCGGGCCAAGGCCTGGGTGGCCATGTCACGCAGCAGGGGCTCAGCCCCCCGACACTCGTCCGGCAAGCGAAAGCCCAAATCCAAGAAGCGGCTATTTACTGCCCGGCATTCGACCTGCAAATCCGCAACCACCCCCGCGCCCAGGGAAACGGGGCGGGATGCACTGCCATAACCCGTCATGCTCGATATCATGTGAACATTGTAAATTGCCTTTCCCCCTAATTAGGATCAAATTCACTATGAGCACACCCTCCTCCCCGATTCAGCGGCCTAGCCAGCGTAGCGCAAAGCAACTCCGCCCCGTCACGATTACGCGCGGCTTCACCAAGCACGCTGAGGGATCGGTGCTAATTGCCTTTGGCGATACCAAGGTGCTTTGCACGGCCAGCATCTTAGAGCGGGTTCCACCCCACAAAAAAGGCTCTGGGGAGGGCTGGGTTACTGCAGAGTACGGCATGTTGCCACGCTCAACCCACACCCGTAGCGATCGGGAAGCGGCCAGGGGCAAACAAAGTGGACGTACCCAAGAAATCCAGCGTCTGATTGGCCGAGCCATGCGCAGCGTATTTAATCTCAGCCTCTTGGGTGAGCGCACCATTCATTTGGATTGCGATGTTTTACAAGCGGACGGTGGAACGCGTACTGCGGCAATTACCGGCGCCTATGTTGCTGCTCGTGATGCCGTAAATCAACTGCTCGAAAAAGGCGTGATTGCAAAAGACCCCATCCTAGATAGCGTAGCCGCGATTTCTGTTGGCATTTACCAAGGCGTGCCCGTGCTCGATTTGGATTACGCCGAAGACTCGACGTGCGATACCGATATGAATGTGGTGATGACGGGCACGGGTGGCATGATTGAATTGCAAGGCACTGCAGAGGGGCCTGCTTTTTCCCGCGCGGAATTAGCTGAATTACTTGACCTAGCTGAGCATGGCATTCATGAGCTCAGTAAATTGCAGCGGGCAGCATTTGCATAATCCACTCGCAATTCCCTCTATGCAAAAACTGGTTTTGGCTTCCAACAGCACTGGTAAGGTACGGGAATTCACCGCCCTATTTGCGCCCCTAGGTATTACCATCATTCCGCAAAGCGATTTAGGGATTGGTGCTGCCGAAGAGCCGTATTTCACCTTTGTAGAGAACGCGCTCACCAAGGCACGGCATGCGAGCAAGGAAAGTAATCTACCGGCACTAGCCGATGACTCTGGCATCTGCATCGCTGCGCTGGATGGCAAACCGGGAGTTCGTTCAGCACGCTATGCCGGTGAAGAGTCCAGTGATGCCAACAACAATGCAACAGTGATTGCTGAGCTGCGCGGTATTGCGGATCGCCGCGCGCATTACGTCTGTGCTTTGGTGTTTATTCGGCATGCCTTAGACCCAGAACCCATTATTGTGCAAACCCAATGGCATGGCGAGTTCATTGACGTACCTCGCGGTAATGCTGGCTTTGGCTATGACCCGCATTTTTTTATCCCAGCACTTGGTAAAACTGCAGCCGAATTGAATCCTGCTGAAAAAAATAACATCAGTCATCGCGGCCAAGCTTTGCGCCAATTGCTCGGTATTCTCAGTCCATGAAATCCCCTGATCGCGTGCAGTTAAGCGCTCTGCCGCCCCTCTCCCTGTACATTCATTTTCCGTGGTGTGAAAAGAAATGCCCTTACTGTGATTTCAATTCCCATCAAGTGAAATCCACTGGCTTTGATGAGGATCGCTACATCAAAGCACTCTTGCTCGATTTGCAAACCGAGCTGCCACGTGTTTGGGGCCGTAAGGTCCACACCATCTTTATTGGCGGAGGAACGCCTAGTTTGCTCTCGGCAAGGGGTATGAATCAACTCCTATCTTCGGTGCGAGGCCTACTCCCACTCGAGGCCGATGCTGAAATCACGATGGAAGCCAATCCCGGATCGGTCGAGGCCGATAAATTAGCCGGCTTTGCTGACTGCGGCATCAATCGTGTCTCGCTCGGCATTCAGAGCTTTAATGATCGGCACCTCAAAGCCTTGGGTCGCATTCACAATGGTGATGAGGCAAAGCGCGCCATCGAGATTGCATCACGCCACATTGAGTCAATCAACATCGATTTAATGTACGCCTTACCAGAACAAAGTTTGGCCGACGCTGCAACCGACCTCACTACTGCACTCGCATTTGGCACGCCGCACTTGTCGATGTACCACCTCACACTCGAACCCAATACCCTATTTGCTGCGCACCCACCCACGCTACCAAGCGAGGACATTAGCGATGCGATGTTTGAACAGAATCTAGCCATGCTCGATGCCGCCGGTTATGAGCGCTACGAGGTCTCTGCGTATTGCAAACCCCAGCGGGAATGCAAACACAACCTCAACTACTGGCGTTTTGGTGACTACATTGGGATTGGTGCCGGCGCCCACGGTAAGATTTCCTTGCCAGATCAAATCACCCGCCAAGTGCGTGAGCGTCATCCAGAAACCTATATGCAGCTGATGGAGACGCGCGGCGCAGCTTTAATTGAATCCAAGACCGTGGCACCCAGCGATCTTCCTTTTGAGTTCATGCTTAATGCCCTGCGATTAAGTCAAGGGGTTGGCACAGTCAGCTTTAGTGAACGCACTGGCTTACCGCTTCACGCTATAGCATCGGCTCTGGAAACGGCAACCAAAAAAGGCTTGCTCGATGAAAATCCGGCCGTGTTGCGACCTACCGCACTGGGCCTGCGTTACCTTAATGACTTACAAGCAACTTTTTTATAAGGCAAGGCAATCCATGCGCATTCCACACTCGATTTTTATTGGCCTCTTGGCAGCTATTCTTGCGGGCTGCGGCACCTCCGATTACGATTTGCGCGCATATACCCAATCGGATGGCTTAGTTGGTGTACACACCATTCAAAAAGCCAAGGAAAGCGAAACGCAAGCGGTCGCCGAGGCCGAGTGCAAGAAAAAAGGCAAGCGTCGTGCGCTCTTTGTCGAGTCACGCACTACCGTCAATGACCGCTTTCCGCTCACGAACCTTTACACCTGCAGAGACTAAGGCCTCCATTAACAGGTCGTCTTGGTTACCATCAACCCAAAACAACTCAACACGGCAGGGTCTTGATCTAGGCCAAGCCAAATTTATTGGTTTGAGCGCGATTCCAATACAAACCATACTCGTTAGGCAGTGTATTTTTCAGTGAAGAATCGAGGGTTTGTAGTAATACGCCAGGGGCTAAGGTAGGTAGCTGGGTGGATAAAGGCGTTGCCTTGCCAGAGCCATCCCTGCACATCAGATAATCTGCTGTAATTTCCTTCGGATGCATTATTCCGGCAGCGCCAATCAGATCAGCCAACGATGCCACCGTATTTTTATGGAAAGAATAGACGCGCTCGGCTTTATTGGGAACAACCAAGGCCCGCTGTCGACTCAAATCTTGCGTTGCGACTCCAGTGGGGCACTGATCGGTGTGACACGTTCGGGACTGAATGCAACCCAGCGCGAACATAAAACCCCTTGCTGAATTACACCAATCTGCGCCCAGAGCAATCGCACGAATAATGTCATACCCAGAAATAATTTTTCCGGAAGCTCCAATCGAAATCACGTCCCGTTTATTGATACCAACTAAAGTGTTGTGAACTAATCTCAGACCCTCACGCAGTGGCATACCCACATGGTCAGTAAACTCAACCGGAGCAGCGCCAGTACCGCCCTCGCTGCCATCTACAACAATAAAGTCTGGGCAGATGCCGGTTTCTAACATCGCTTTAGCAATACCAAAAAACTCCCAGGGCTGACCAACGCATAATTTGAAACCTATCGGCTTTCCACCACTCAATGTACGCAAACGTGCAATAAATTGCATTAACTCCACCGGCGATGAAAATTCAGCATGATGGGCTGGGGAGATGCAATCTTGGCCGATCGGCACTCCTCTGGTTGCCGCAATCTCAGCAGTCACTTTAGCGCCCGGCAAAACCCCGCCATGCCCCGGCTTTGCGCCCTGCGATAGCTTAATTTCCACCATCTTGATTTGAGGGTCCGATACCTGAGCAGAAAATTTTTCCTCTGAAAATTTCCCTTGGTCGTTACGACAACCAAAATAACCAGAGCCGATTTCCCAAATAATGTCGCCACCAAACTCCCGATGGTAGGAGGAGATTGATCCTTCCCCAGTGTCATGAGCAAAACCACCTAGCTTTGCACCTTGATTAAGCGCTCTAATGGCATTTGGTGAAAGTGATCCAAAGCTCATTGCAGAGATATTGAACACAGATAAAGAGTAAGGCTGAAGGCAACTTGGGCCACCAACCTGAATACGAAAGGTACTTGGGTCCGGATGGCATGGGGAATTAGAGTGTCCTAACCACTCTCCTTCATTGCTGTACATCGACTTAATTGATCCGAAAGCCCGCTTATCGTTGTCTTCTTTTGAGCGGCTATAAACCATAGCCCTTTGATTTCTGGAGAAGGGTAATTTCTCTTCATCATTCTCAAAAAAATACTGGCGAATTTCGGGGCGGATGTATTCAAGTAGAAATCGCAAATGCCCGAGCAAAGGATAATTACGTAATATTGAGCGCTGAGTCTGAATGACGTCAGCAAGTCCAATCAGAAATAAGCCTGCAAAAAGAATGGCAAGATAAAGGTTGAAGGGAGCGAAGGCTATCGCAAGAATGAATGTTGAGAGCCAAGCAAAATATCTGGAATAGTGCATTTGATGCCCTTTGTATCTAAACAATTCAATGATCTAAATACCAACGATAGAGGCTAATTTACAACTGTTTAAGAATTTAAGCATCTAATTACTGCAGTTAACCAGAATTGATAACAGCATCGCACCCCCACAAATGAAAAACCACCCGAAGGTGGCTTTTGGTGCGGTTTTTACTAACAAGGGCAGTCCTATTTCAAACTGTTCTTGTAAGGCCTGTTGTCTTGGCGGAAGCTGTGAGATTCGAACTCACGGAGGACTTTCATCCTCGCCAGTTTTCAAGACTGGTGCATTCAACCGCTCTGCCAAGCTTCCTTTTTGTTTCGCCCTCAATTATAGGCAAGTTCATGGCTTCAGCCTAAAGAAGACTTCTTAGTCTTATTCTGCTCGAATCAGGCCATCGAGGTGCTTGGCAATCGCCAAGGAGGAGGTCAGGCCCGGTGACTCAAAGCCGTACAGGTTATATAGCCCCGCTAAGCCATGGGTGCTTGGGTAATCAAATACAAAATCCCCTGCGGGAGCGCCTGATGGAACAATTTTGGCGCGTACACCCGAATAGTCCGGCATGAGTGTGCCGTCTTTCAGGCCGGGCCAATAGCGCCGCACAGCCGCATAAAAACCATCCCCGCGACGGGGGTCGACCGAGTAATCCACTTCTGCCTCTGTTGCAATGTCCAGCCACTCCACGTCGGGGCCAAACTTGGCTTGACCCGCCATGTCGAGGGTCAAGTGAACACCTAATCCGCCGGGCTCCGGTATGGGATAAATTAAGTGCTGAAATGGCGATTTACCACTTAGGGAAAAGTAATTGCCCTTGGCAAAGTAAGCGCGCGGAATATGTACAGGATCAAGTCCCTCAATCGCCGCAGCCACCTTGGGCGCACTCATGCCTGCACAATTAATCAAGAGCGTGGTCTCAATTTGCATCTTTTCTTCTCCGCCAATCTCTAGCCTAAATCCACCGCCAGCAAGTGCAGTAGCGCGCAGCAAGGGCGACTGATAGGCGACCATGCCACCTGCGTCCTCAAAGCCGCCCAAGAGCGACAACATATAGGCGTGGCTATCGACAATGCCAGTGGATTTGGAATGGAGTGCAGCTGCACACTGTAAGTGCGGCTCTAAGGCAATCGCCTCTTTGGCGCTGATCATTGAAATGCCAGGCACTTCATTTTCGTGTGCGCGGTGCTGCAAGGCTCGCAGATCATCCAACTGGCTATCGTCTGCGGCCACAATCAATTTGCCGTATTGCTGCGTGCCTACCTGATGGCTGCGGCAATACTCGTAGAGCATGCGGTTGCCGGCAACGCACAAGCGGGCCTTTAATGTGTTTTTGGGGTAGTAAATGCCGGCATGAATGACTTCGCTGTTGCGGGCACTGCTGATGGTGCCAAAGGCAGACTCACGCTCAAGCAAAATGGTCTCTTTTCCTTGCAATGCCATTTCTCTAGCAATTGCCAAACCCACTACGCCTGCGCCAATCACGACGCAATCCAACCGCTCCATTGCTTTTCCTAAGTTGATTTGAGGTGTATCACTCTATTTATGACCCAAATCCTACCATTTTCAATGATTTAGCGAATTTCTTTACCCTTCTTGATAAAATCCGTCCATGCCTTTACAGCCCAGTTCGACTCCTCAAAACAGCCATACCGCAATCAATGTGCTGCTTGACACTGCCTACCAAGGGATTGATGCATCAACATGGGCGCAATTGTTTGCAGAGGCGCGCCATTCCAAGCTCGAGCAGTTCATTGCGGATCTGTTTGCAGGCAAACACATCAATGTCAGCGAGAATCGCCCTGCCCTGCATTCGGCCTTACGTAATCTCCACAAAACTCCGGTTCTGATTGATGGCAAGGATGTGATGCCAGCTGTTGCTGCCGTATGGTCCCGTATCGAGACCCTCTCTTCGCAGTGGGTTGGTGTGACGGACGTCATTCACATCGGCATTGGTGGCTCCGACTTTGGCCCCCGCTTAGCCATCGAAGCGCTGGCGCATGTGCCTGGCATTACCACTCGCGGTATGCGCATGCATTTCTTGGCCAACATTGATACCGCTGAGCTGTCCCGCATTTTGACGCGCGCAGAAGCCAAGAGCACGCGCGTGATTATTGTTTCGAAGTCATTCACGACGCTCGAGACCACCATGAATGCCAAAGCAGTCGTCGCCTGGCTAAAAGACAGTGGCTGCAGTCAAAGTGACATCACCGACGCTTTATATGCGGTGACTGCCAATGTACCAGTTGCCAGTGCATTTGGGATTGCCGAACAGAACATCTTTCCGTTTTGGGATTGGGTTGGCGGCCGCTATTCCGTTTGGTCCGCAGTTGGTCTGCCGATTGCCTTGCAATACGGCTTTGCGACCTTTCGGGAATTCCTAGCTGGCGCCGAGGCGATGGATTTGCATTTTAAGAATGCGCCGCTTGAGGAGAATCTGCCCGTCATCATGGCCCTGGCATTACTCCATCAGCAAAAAACCCATGGCATCCACTCGTATGCAGCCATTCCCTACGCCGATGCCCTGGATTGGTTTCCAAAATGGTTGCAGCAACTCGATATGGAAAGCAATGGCAAAAGTGTTGATCGCGATGGCAAGCCAGTTCAGCACTCTTCGCCGGTCGTATTTGGTAGCGCAGGTAGCAATGCCCAGCACTCTTACTTTCAGATGCTGCACCAAGGCACTGAAATCATTCCAATTGACTTTATTGCAGTGCGCGAGCCGATGAGCGATCGCCCTGAAGCCCTAGCCCACCACCGTATCTTGTTATCAAACTGTTTAGCGCAAGCGCAGGCCTTAGCCAATGGTAAGGGAGCAAGCAATCCCAATGACGTTTACCCCGGTCAGCGCCCGAGTAATTTACTTTTACTGCCTAAGCTCAACGCCTTTTATTTGGGTGCCCTACTCGCCCTATACGAGAATCGCGCGGCTAGCCTGGGCGCACTCTGGAATATCAATAGCTTTGATCAGCCCGGCGTGGAATACGGCAAAGTGTTGGCCAAGCCAATTGAAAAAGCCTTGGCAAGCCATGCAAACGACATTGTCGCTAGCGAACACATCGATGCAGTGACAGCTGCGCGCATTAATTTATTAAATTCATAAAAGCCAGGACTCGAAGTGCAACTCTCCCCTTCTATATTTAAAGCCTACGATATTCGCGGCATTATTGATCAAACCTTGAATGCCGATGTAGCCCGCTTGATTGGTCAAGCATTTGGCAGTGAGATGCGCGCAATCGGCGAAGACGTGGTCGTAATTGGTCGCGATGGTCGCCTCTCCGGTCCGGAGTTAATAGAAGCTTTAACCGAGGGCTTGCTGTCGACAGGCGTAAATGTAATTGATTTGGGGATG
>CANHMJ010000036.1 GCA_947461805.1 Burkholderiaceae bacterium | reverse complement strand
GTCTGATGGTGCTTACCGTAATGAAACTCCATGGTTTCTTTTGAAATGTGTGGGGCCAAGGCGTCAAGCGCGTAAGGCAACTGCGGTAATGTGTGTTCCATCGTGTCTCCCTAATTGAAATGGTTTTTGTTCATGCGGGGATTTGAACCCGCTTCCTTCTAACAGACGCTATTTTATGCGGGCGCAGTACTTTTTGCACTTTTATCCCCCTTTGCCTATAGACCCCCGTGGGATTGGGCGCTCATCAGATACAGCATCGGGATCGATAAAATCGTATTAAAGCGCGATACGAGCATCGCACGGCGAGCTGAGGCAGCTTTGACTGCCGGCTCCGCGGGTACGATCCCCAAGGCCCGTTTTTGATTAGGCCAAATCACAAACCAGACATTGAATGCCATAAACAAGGCAATCCACATCCCCAACCCAATCGCCCTAAACGCGGGCTGCAGGGTAAACGCCTGGTGCGCATAACCGGCAAAAATCGCAACCAACAAGCCGGTCACTACCGTACCCAGGGCAGCGTAACGAAACCACAAGAGGGCTCGCGGCGCGATGACTTTGCTGATTGCTGGCTTTTGCTCATCCGGAATCAAGGGCATCGAGGGAATTTGCACCACATTGAAGTACCACAGCAAACCGAGCCACATCACTCCGAATAGGACATGCGACCAACGCAGCAAAAAGAGCAGCCACTCCGGCGAGCCAATCTGGGCATGGTTAGCGAAAACAAGTAAAACCGCTGCCAGCAAGATAAATCCAGCTAGGATGGTGCGGCTAAGGGAGGTGAGGATGCCTGTCATGCGATGAGTCCTTGTTTTTGTAATTTATTCCTCTTAAATACAGAATCAGGTCTGAATCCAAGCGGATCTGGATGTAAGCATCAGTTTACAATCCCAGGTGTCGCTTTTTTTGCTAAAAAAAGCATTAAATACCCTAAGTTTTATCGAATTATTGCAAAAATATGGCAAAATATATTGCACTGCAATGCAATTGTCTTTCCCTTCGAAAACCGCTTTTAAGGCCTTTATTATGACCGCCCGCACCCAATCCCACAGCCTCCAAGTTGCTACTCCCCTCTACCGCTTTATTGAGGACAAAGTACTACCTGGGCTGAATGTGAAAAGTGCTGATTTTTGGAAGGGTTTTGATGCGATTGTGAAAGACTTAACGCCCAAAAATGCAGCATTGCTAGCGAAGCGTGATCGCCTCCAGCGTGATTTGGATCAATGGCATAAAGCCAATCCGGGCCCAATCAAAGATATGCCTGCTTACCGCAAGTACTTGAAAGAAATAGGTTATATCGATGATGTGCCAGCCAAAATTACAGCCACTACGCAAAATGTAGATGATGAGTTAGCGCTCCAAGCCGGACCTCAACTCGTTGTTCCCGTCTTAAATGCACGCTACGCCCTAAATGCTGCTAACGCTCGTTGGGGCTCTTTATATGATGCTTTGTATGGCACAGACGTGATCTCTGAAGCAGATGGCGCCACCAAGGATGGTGTTTACAACCCCATTCGCGGCGCTAAGGTAGTTGCTTATGCACGTCAGTTTTTAGATGAATCCGTTCCTTTAGCTGGCGCTTTATATAGCGATGTAGTGGCATATAGCGTTGTAGATAAAAAGCTGTCCGTGAAATTAAAGGATGGAAGCACAACGGGTTTGATTGACGAGAAACAGTTTGTTGGTTACCAAGGCGATGTCTTAGCGCCCTCCTCTGTTTTATTGCGTAATCATGGTATTCATATTGATATCCAAATTGATAAGACCAAAACCATTGGCGCTGCTGATCTAGCAGGAGTAAATGATGTGGTGCTTGAGGCTGCGCTCTCAACCATTTTGGACCTAGAGGACTCCGTAGCCATTGTGGATGGTGATGACAAAGTGCTTGCTTATGAGAATTGGTTGGGCATTCTCAAAGGAACCTTGGTTGAAGAAGTCAGCAAAGGCGGCAAGACGTTTACTCGCGCACTGAATCCAGATCGCAAGTACACCGCAGGTATTGGTGCTGTCAATGCAAAAGATGGCGTTGTCACTTTGCATGGCCGATCGCTCCTGTTTCTCCGTAACGTTGGTCACTTGATGACGAACCCAGCCATTATTACTGGCGATGGAACAGAGATCTACGAAGGCATCTTAGATGCAGTCGTGACTGTGTTGATTGCGTTGCATGACATTAATCGCCCAGCGACTCAGGCGATTGGTAATACGCGTAAAGGTTCGGTCTATATTGTTAAGCCAAAAATGCACAGTGCAGAAGAAGTAGCCTTTGCT
Organism: Burkholderiaceae bacterium; assembly: GCA_947461805.1. Classification (GTDB taxonomy): domain Bacteria; phylum Pseudomonadota; class Gammaproteobacteria; order Burkholderiales; family Burkholderiaceae; genus Polynucleobacter. Next base: position 10,880 of record CANHMJ010000036.1, on the reverse strand, counting down.
AGCGAGCTCTTTGGTCGGGTAGAGAAGTTACTTGGTTTGCCCGAGAACACCGTCAAATTAGGCATCATGGATGAAGAGCGCCGTATGAGCGTTAATCTGAAAGCTGCCATTGCTGCAGCGGGTGCTCGTGTTGCTTTTATTAATACCGGATTCTTGGACCGCACTGGTGATGAAATGCATACCGGCATGTATGGCGGCGCAATGGTTCGCAAAGGTAGGATGAAGATTGCCAAATGGTTTGGAGCCTATGAACGTCGTAATGTGTTGGCTGGCTTAGATTGTGGCCTACGTGGTCGCGCACAAATTGGTAAGGGTATGTGGCCTGCGCCAGATCTCATGAAAGAGATGGTTGAGCAGAAAGCGGCTCACCCTCAAGCTGGAGCGAATACCGCTTGGGTACCATCGCCTACTGCCGCCACCTTGCATGCAATGCACTATCACCAGATCGATGTGGCAAAGATCCAAGAGGATCTCGAGAAACACGATATTGCAGCGGAGTATGAGGCCTTAACCGATGATCTATTAACGGTGCCCATTGCGCTTTATCCGGATTGGACCAAAGAGGAGATTCGCGAGTCCCTCCATAATAATTGCCAAGGTATTTTGGGTTATGTCGTTCGCTGGATTGATCAAGGCGTTGGCTGCTCTAAGGTGCCTGATATTTATAACGTCGGTTTAATGGAAGATCGCGCAACCTTGCGGATTTCGAGTCAGCACATTGCCAACTGGTTATTGCACAAGTTCGTTAGTAAAAAAGAAGTAGAGGAAGCGTTGCAACGGATGGCAACGATTGTGGATGGTCAAAATGCCGGCGATCCCTTGTATAAGCCAATGATGCCGAACTACAAAGAGTCACTTGCATACCAAGCTGCCAGTGATCTAATCTTTAAGGGCCTTGAGCAGCCGAACGGCTATACCGAACCCTTGCTGCACGCCTATCGCTTAAAAGTGAAAGAGGATGCGAATAGCTTAGCGTAGTAGCGTCTTTTGGTGGAGCTGGATGCCTTACTGGGCCGTCCAGCCGCCATCCATATTCCAAGCCGCACCGCGTACTTCGGATGCGGCATCACCGCACAAAAATACAGCTAACGCAGCAAGCTGTTCGGGCGATACAAACTCACCCGAAGGTTGCTTCTCAGAAACCAGTGCTAATTTAGCCGCATCATTCGAAATCCCTTCCCGCTCAGCACGGGCATCCACCTGCTTTTGCACTAAGGGTGTTAGTACCCAGCCTGGGCAGATTGCATTGCACGTCACGCCGGTTCTGGCGGTCTCTAGCGCCACCACTTTAGTCAAGCCAATAATTCCATGTTTCGCCGCAACGTAAGCTGCTTTTTGCATCGAAGCAACCAAACCATGAACGGATGCGATGTTAATGATGCGACCCCAGTTACGCTGCTTCATGCCAGGTAAAGCAAAACGGGTAGTGTGAAATGCTGAACTGAGATTAATGGCAATCACCGCATCCCAACGCTCCTCTGGGAAGTCTTCGACATTGGCCACGTGCTGAATGCCAGCGTTATTAACCAAGATATCAATTGCGCCAAAGCGCTTTTCGATTGCGGCAATCATCGCCTCGATTTCAGCGGGCTTGCTCATATCAGCGCCGTGATAATCGACTTCAACACCACGTGCCTTCACGCTCGCAATGGCGGCATCTTTTTCTCCAAAGCCATTCATCATGATGTTGGCCCCCTGCTTTGCTAAAGCAACTGCCATAGCAAGGCCAATACCGCTGGTTGATCCGGTGACAAGGGCTGTTTTTCCGCGTAAGGTGGGCATAGATGCGTTCCTAATTAAATGAAATGAAATGATAGCCGATCAGCCTAAGTACCAATCCCAAGAAAACGGCCAATGGCATGCCAGAATTCACTGGGTATGCTGACTAAAATAAGCGTAAAGGTGACGTAGCGTAAAAACTTACCAATCGCCATGTAAATCAAACAGGCCATCCATGGCATGCGTAACCACCCCGCCAACGCACACAATGGGTCACCAATACCAGGGACCCAGGAAAGCAGTAGCATCTTTGGCCCGAGGCTAACAAGCCAGCGCTGCATGCGCCCTGCTGTAGCCCCTTTATAGGCCTCGAAGGCATTGCGCGCACCCAAACCTAAGCACCAGTTCACCATCCCGCCGATGGTGTTGCCGAGCGTTGCAATCACAATGGCTGGCCATAGCATGCTTGGGTTGACGCTGACATAGGCGAATAGGACCGGTTCGGAGCCCATTGGCAGAAGGGTTGCTGATAACAGTGCGACCAAAAAGACGGCTGGCAGCCCAACCGATGGCATTCCGAACCAATCTAAAAACGCAATGAGGTAGTGCTCCAATCTACTATGCCCTTTTATTCATCTGACTTCTAATACACCAGCATAAGCCCATTCTCCAATGACGCTTCAGGACGCCATTCCAAGCTGATACGGTATTTTCCAAGATTCTGGTTTTTTGCTTAAACTAGGGGTCTATTGTGCCTTGGGCACGCCATATCCCCTGTTCTGAAAGACCTCAATGAATTTCCCGATTCCAGCTGCCGATCAATACCAAGATATTCGCGATGCACTGCGCGATCTCTGCGGCCAGTTTGATTCCAGCTATTGGCAAAAAGTAGATCATGCGCGTGGCTATCCGGAAGCCTTTGTGGATGCTGTTACGAAAGCCGGATGGCTCGCCGCATTAATCCCAGAAGAATATGGTGGCTCTGGCCTAGGACTAGCCGAGGCGTCGGTCATCATGGAGGAAATTAACTTTTCGGGCGGTAACTCCGGCGCTTGCCATGGCCAAATGTACAACATGGGTACTCTGCTACGCCATGGCTCTGATGCGCAAAAGAAACTCTACCTACCAAAAATTGCCAGCGGTGAGCTACGCTTGCAGAGCATGGCCGTTACTGAACCCACTACGGGAACCGATACCACCAAACTCAAAACGACTGCCGTTAAAAAAGGGGATCGCTATGTGATTAATGGTCAGAAAGTCTGGATCTCGCGGATACAGCACTCTGACTTAATGATCTTATTAGCACGCACTACTCCACTCAGTGAGGTTAAGCGTAAATCAGAAGGCATGTCGATTTTTATCGTCAATCTGGCCGATGCGATTGGTAAGGGCATGGAAGTGCGCCCGATTGAAAACATGGTCAATCACGAAACCAATGAAGTCTTTTTTGATAACTTGGAAATCCCAGCTGAAAATTTGATTGGTGAAGAAGGCCGCGGTTTTAAATACATCCTCGACGGCTTAAATGCGGAGCGCGTCCTGATTGCAGCGGAGTGCATTGGTGATGCCTACTGGTTCATTGATCGCGCGCGGCGCTATGCCAATGAGCGGGTTGTATTTGATCGGCCCATTGGTAAGAATCAAGGAATTCAGTTTCCGATTGCGGACAGCTATATGGAAACCGAAGCGGCGAACTTAATGCGCTTTAAGGCCTGTGATTTGTTCGATCGCCACCAGCCATGTGGCCCGGAGTCCAATATGTCCAAATACCTGGCCGCCAAAGCATCCTGGGAGGCGGCTAACGTCTGCTTACAAACCCACGGCGGTTTTGGCTTTGCCTGCGAATACGATGTGGAGCGCAAGTTTCGTGAAACGCGCCTGTATCAAGTGGCGCCCATCTCCACTAATTTGATTTATTCCTATATCGCCGAACACGTTCTCGGCCTTCCACGGTCTTTTTGATATGAGTAGTAAATCTGCCGCTCGGCCACTCGATGGCATCACCGTTGTCTCTCTGGAGCATGCGATTGCCGCGCCTTTTTGTACTCGCCAACTGGCGGACTTAGGCGCGCGCGTGATTAAAGTAGAGCGCCCTGGGGCAGGCGATTTTGCAAGGGCCTATGACGAACGCGTTTCTGGCCTTGCTTCGCACTTTGTTTGGGTAAACCGTTCTAAAGAGAGTCTCACGCTGGATTTAAAACAGGATGAGGCGCTAAGCGCCCTAAAGACCCTGCTTAAAACCGCCGACGTCTTAGTGCAAAACTTAGCCCCTGGGGCTGCTGCCCGCATGGGACTGACTGCGGCGGAATTGCAGCGCGATAACCCCGGTCTCATTTTGTGTGACATTTCTGGCTATGGCAATGATGGCCCCTATCGCGACAAAAAAGCATATGACTTACTGATTCAAAGTGAGGCAGGCTTCTTATCCGTTACCGGTACACCCGACAGTCCGAGTAAAGCAGGCAATTCAATTGCGGATATCGCTGCGGGGATGTACGCCTATAGCAATATCTTGGCAGCGCTACTGCAACGGCAAAAAACCGGCTTGGGTAGCAGCATTGATGTGTCGATGCTGGAATCGCTTAGCGAGTGGATGAGTTACCCGCTGTACTACGCCTATCAGGATGCTAGCCCGCCCCAGCGGAACGGTGCGGCACATGCCACGATTTATCCCTATGGACCATTTAAAGCCGGTGATGGTGCTACGGTCATGCTTGGCCTACAAAATGAGCGTGAGTGGCTGGCTTTTTGCGAGGTGGTTTTAGATAATCCCGCATTGGCAAGTGATATTCGTTTTGATAAAAACAGCAAACGCCATGAACACCGCGATGCGCTGGCCGCGCTGATTGATTCGTGTTTTAGCAAGCTAAGTAGCGAGCAAGTCATTGCTAAGCTAGATCAGGCACAGATTGCCAATGCACGCTTAAACGATATGCATGGACTCTGGCATCACCCACAATTGGCTGCGCGTGATCGCTGGGTATCGGTAGACTCTCCGGCCGGGCCGATACCTGCCCTACTACCGCCTGGTGCCAATAATCAATTTGATTACCGCATGGACCCGATCCCCTCGGTTGGGCAACACACGGACGCCATTCTGGCTGAAATTGGACTCAAATCAGACCAAATCAGCGCCATGAAAGCCGCTAAGGCGATTTAAAGCAAGGGCGAAGTCAAGTGGGCTAGATTTTCGAGCAATAGACGCCAGCGCGGGCGTTTGGCCCATTTTGCAGCGTTTACTATATCGGCTTTTTTCAGGTAACTCTGAATCAAAGCCTCGAGGCGTGCACAAAAATCGGGGTCGTAAACGATTAAACTAATCTCAAAATTAAGCCGTAAGCTGCGCTGATCAAAATTAACTGATCCAAATATTGCAATACGCCGATCAATTAACAAACTTTTGGTATGCAACAAGCCGCCATGGAATTCTGCAATCCGAACGCCCGCTTGCAGCAGGTCCTCGTAAAAACTGCGACTGCTCCAAGCAACTAAAGTGGAATCATTGCGTTTGGGTACGATGAGTGTCACCTTTACACCGCGGTGCGAGGCAGCCATCAAGGCCTGCAATAGGCCGTCATCCGGCCCAAAGTAGGGGGTTGTAATAACCAACTCGCTGCGCGCATCCATAATCGCAGATAGCAATACTTGATACAAGATATCGTCGCGATATACGGGGCCCGAAGAAAATTCTTGAGCCAAAACTTTGCCATCATCTAGAGCAGGAACGAGATGGTGATCTTTAAAACTAGAAACGGCCGGATTATCGACGCTCCAATCAAACAAAAAGGTGAGCTCAAATTGGGCGGTTACTGGCCCCTCAATCCGGACCATGGCATCAACCCACTCACCCACGCCCGAATCTTGTTTAAAGGTCCGGGGGTCGACCAAATTCATGCTGCCGGTCCACACAATGCGACCATCAATCACAAAAATCTTACGGTGCAGGCGCAAGTCAGCGCGCCGAAACTGAAAGCGCCCCAGCTGAATTGGCAAGGCCTCAGTAATGGCAATGCCGGCCTCTTTAAATCGACCGGGCCAGCCTGACTTGAACCAAGCCTTACTACCCAAGGAGTCCAGCAAAATACGGCACGCCACCCCCCGCTTCGCAGCGCGTATCACTGCCTCGCCCACTGCGTCGGCATCGCCTCCTAAAGCCCAAATGTAAAACTCCATATGCAGGCTGACTTTAGCTTCATCAATTTCGCGAACAAAGGTTTGCAGAATTGTCAGCGACTCGGTGAATAGCTCAATCCGATTACCAGCAGTGACGGGTGAGCCCTTTTGTGACTCTGCAAGCAGACTTAATGCATTTGCCTCGATGGGCAAAAGCGCCCGATCCGCCGCATAGTGCTCGCACATCTGCTTACGTAATTTAGCGTGCTCCCGCTCCATGCGAACAATTTTCTTAGTGAGGCTACGGCCAACTGGGCGCTCGCCTAACATGACATACAAAATAATTCCCACAGCGGGCAACATCACTACGACCAAAAACCAAGCAAACGAAACGCTTACTGGCCGCCTAGTCCAAATCAAACGCAGCGCAAATAAAATCACCAACACCACGTGTGCTAGTGCAAACCAGGGAAAAGAAAGGTCGGCCTGTTGGCCAATCAGCATGTCAATGAAATTCATAAAAGTTCCAATTCAGCAGCAATGGCAAGGTGATCCGATAGCCTAAACCATTCTTCCAAGATATCGGCAGTATGCACTTGTAAACCGCGCACATAAATACGGTCCATCGCCAGTAAAGGCTTAACACTGGGGAAGGTTTTGGCGGGCGCCCCTGTAAGGACTTCAAAAACCTCTAAAAATCCAGCATCGCGCATTGGGCTACTGACGCGATTACGCCAATCATTAAAGTCCCCCGCCACAATACTGGGACCGCCTTGAGTCAAGCTGTTAATGTACGAAATGATTTCCAGTAATTGACGCTCACGACCGCGCTCAAATAAGGCCAAATGAACGCAAAAACAGTGAATCGGTATATCGCTACCAGGCAGCTGAATCGAGCTATGCAACAAACCGCGGCGCTCAAAACGGTAGGCCGAGATATCGTAGTTAAAACCTTTGTGTAAGGGGTGCTTAGAAAAAATGGCATTACCATGGTGCCCATGGTGATACTCGACGTTTTTGCCATAGTGCCAATCGTGCCAAAATCCATCGGCCAAGAAGTGGCTTAACTCATTCGCAGGCCATTGCCTAAAGCGCCTGACGCGGCCCCGGTGCTCTTGTTGAAATTCTTGAATGAAAATAAGGTCTGGGTTATGGGAGCGCATCTCTTGCTTCAAATGGTGAATCGTCGAATGCGCATGCAAGGCTGAAACGCCTTTATGCATATTCAAGGTCACGACACGGACCCTATTCTGCGATTGGCTCACCTTACTGGGATGCACTTTGACGGCGTACCTTGGCGTAATAAATCTCGGATTCCACTAGCTCTTGGCACTGCATGCATTTATTGCAGATCGATGCCTGCTCTCGCAATTCTTCGATTGAATTTATCGGGTGCGTATCCAGATACTCCCGTAAATCCAGGTCGACTATGCCATTGCATACACAAACTACTTCTGCCATTCCGCTTACCTAATCGTGCTATCGGTTGTACTTTATTACTAAAATCCCTATAACTGGATTGTGCCACTGCGGCTGGCAAGGCTTGCTAGAATGTGGCATGCTAATCGCCTTTCAAGATGCCTTTGCGCTGTTGACCCAATTTGATCGGGGTGTTATCAGCATTGTGCTGGTCTCCCTGCAGGTCAGCCTAAGCGCCTTGGTATTGGGCACACTGGTTGGCCTCCCCCTTGGAGCCTGGCTAGCAACCGAGCAATTTCGGGGTAAGCGCGCGCTCATTATTACGATCAATACCCTCATGGGTGTCCCGACCGTCATCATTGGGGTGCTAGTGTATTTAGTCTTATCGCGCAGTGGTCCATTGGGTGAATTAGGCTGGCTGTTTACTGTTAAAGGCATGGTGGTAGCGCAATTTCTACTCACCACACCGCTAGTGGCCGCCCTGAGTAGGCAGGTCTTAGAAGATGCTTGGCAGATTCACCGAGAAACCTTTTTATCCCTGCATTTCACACGGCTTGGCTATATGAAATGGCTACTTTGGGATTGCCGCTTCTCGCTCACTATTGCGATCTTGGCAGGTCTAGCTAGAGCGATCTCGGAAGTGGGTGCAGTGATGATTGTGGGTGGCAATATTCTCAACTCTACCCGCACGATGACGACTGCCATCGCTCTGGAAACCAGTAAAGGCGATTTGCCATTCGCTCTAGCGCTCGGCATTGTGCTTCTGGCCATTGTGCTACTCGCCAATTTACTCACATTTGCAGTGCGTTCCATTGCAGAGAAGCGTTATGGTTAATCCAATCAAGCTAGAGGCCAAACAGATTGCATTGCGCGCAATTCAAATTGTGCGTGATGGACGCACTATTTTAGATATCCCGAATACCGACATTCAGCTGGGCGGAATAACCGCATGCATCGGCCCCAATGGAGCTGGCAAAACTACTTTTTTAAAGTTATTGCATGGGCTGATTCAATCCAACGCAGGCGGCAGCGTCAACTACGCTGATGACATTCGTAGCGCCTTAGTGTTGCATCACACGCCGATGATCAAGGCCAGCGTACGAACAAACATTGCTCTTAATGGTTTGCGTACGCCGAGCGATCATGAAATCGATCGTGTACTACATGAGGTAGGCTTAAATCACTTACAACATCAGCCAGCGCACCAACTCTCTGCGGGAGAAAAGCAGAAACTATCTTTAGGCAGAGCTCGATTACAGAATCCCAATTTACTGCTACTTGATGAGCCAACGGCCAATTTGGACCCAACGACAACAGCCCAAGTGGAAGCCATGATTCAGGAGTTTGCTGCATCGGGCTGCGACGTCCTGATTAGCTCGCATCAACTGGCACAAGTAAGGCGCCTAGCTGACTCCATCCTTTTTATCGATGGAGGAAAAATCATAGAAAAAGGGGCTTGCGCCCCCTTCTTTGCACAGCCTCAAACCGAGGCAGCACAGCGGTACATGCAGCGCGAACGCGCCGCAGGTTAACTCACTTTACTTTTTTGCAGCTGCAGGTGCTGGTGCGGCTGCTGGAGCTGCTGCTGGGGCAGGAGCCGCCGCGGCCTGAACCGTTGGTGCAACAAAAGGTGGTGGCTGTACACAGGCTGCTGGTGCAGGTGTTCCCGCTTTCTTATAGCGATTGGCAACCGCATTTTCAGACTGACACAATTGATAAGCGCTAATTTGCCCTGCATAAGCTGTTTTCGCTTTTGCTAAGTCGGCTGCGGCGGCCTGCTCTGGAGTCGGTGCAGGTAACTTTGCAAATACTCCGGTTGCAGTGAATGCGCAAGCGAGAAGTGCGATGGTCTTTTTCATAGCCAATTCCTTATTTAACTTTGTGATACCAAGCTTCGTGGTGTTCTTTTGCCCAAGTCTCATCGACATAGCCAGTTTTCATGCCGTCGATTGAACCTTGCATTCCAATACTACCGATATACATGTGGCCAAAAGCCATGGCAGTAATGAGCAATGCACCTACGGTGTGAATGATGTGGGATATCTGCATGGTGCCACGCCAGTACTCAAGGCCAGGCACTGGAACGATCATGTCTAAAACCCAACCGGACGCCGAAACTAATCCACCCAGAATGACCATGCCAAACCAGAACCAGAACTTTTCGCCTGGATTGAAATAATTGGCTGGCACATGCTTACCGCCAAACATGCCGCCGAAGGACTTAATCCATTCCCAGTCGCCCTTCTCAGGCATATTCCGTTTTGCAAATTGGATGAAAAACGCAATCAAACTAATAGTGAACAATGGGCCAACAAAGTTATGGATATTTTTGCTAACAAGCAACAAGATACTGAAGGCACTTGCGCCTAGTAGATCAATTGCAAAGTACTTACCGTACAGAATCAATAAACCAGTAATGGCAAGCGCAATAAAGCTAAATGCCATCGTCCAATGATTAACGCGCTCAAGTGTTGTGAATCGCTTGATTTTTCTGCCCGTCATTGGCTCATGCAGTTTAATTTTTCCTTTGAGAACGAAGACAGCCAAAATTCCGCCGGATGCAAGTGCGAGTAACCAAGCTCCGTAAACGGTGATCACACCGTTACGAATTAAACGCCACTGCTGGCCTGATTTTTGAATCAGTACGCCAGCCTGCTTATCAGGGATGCTAACGAAGTTAACATCATCGCTGTTTACAGTACGCCAGATTGGCGCGCTATTTCCAGGCTGATTTTGTGCTGCTTTGCGTTGCGCCTCAATGGTTGCGTCAGGTGCACGGCCCACATCCATGATGTTGGCTGATTGGACCTGTGGCAAGGTTGCGGGCTGGCCGGCTGCTGGAGCTTGCTGAGCTAAGCTGGTGCCTGCAAAAACCGAGCAAAACAGTCCCGTAGCTAAGGCCCAAGGACGGAGTGTTGCGCAAATAGATTGATTCATGCGAATTTCCTCAACAGCAATTCTGTTATTTAATATTCCGAATAAAGGTACAAAAGTCCATTACTTGATTTTGCTGTACTCAGATTGTTGTTGATTACGCTTATTGATCTCTTCTTGCCAGCTTTTAGCATCGCCTGGTTTCCAGCCTTTAACTACAAAGCCATTATCTGCGCCCATGTAAGGAGCGATATCGGGCCGTTTGGAATTCAGAGCCAATGTACCTGGCTCGTTATTGCAGGCGCTCAAAAAACCAAGGGCTAACAGCGCAGCAGTTACGGTGCGAATGGTTCTCATAACTTGCCTCCAGTTGGAGCTGCCTTAGCGCCAGCTTTATCAGGCTGACCGTATGCAGTAGTCCAGCCAAACACATCGGCACCGGCATTTTTGCCTGCGGTTTGACGTTTCACTACACGCGCACGGAAGATGTCGGCAATCACATCGCCGTCACCACCAATCAAGGCCTTGGTAGAACACATCTCAGCGCATAAAGGCAACTTACCTTCAGCTAAGCGGTTACGACCATATTTTTCAAATTCAGCGACGCTACCGTTGGCTTCTGGGCCGCCAGAACAGAATGTGCACTTGTCCATCTTGCCCCGCAAACCAAAGGTACCGGTGCTTGGGAACTGTGGCGCGCCAAATGGGCAAGCATAGGAGCAGTAAGCGCAACCGATGCAAGTGTCCTTATCGTG
>CANHMJ010000035.1 GCA_947461805.1 Burkholderiaceae bacterium | reverse complement strand
TTACTCATCTTCTGGCCTTCCGCATCCCGTACCAGACCATGAACATAGACGGTATGAAACGGCACCTTGCCCGTGAAATGGCAGGTCATCATGACCATGCGCGCCACCCAAAAGAAAATGATGTCAAAGCCAGTAACCAATACAGATGAGGGGAGGAAATGTTTGAGCTCTGGGGTTTCTTTAGGCCAGCCCAGCGCACTAAAGGGCACAAGCGCAGAGCTAAACCAGGTATCGAGTACATCTGGATCGCGCGTGAGTGTTTCGGTATAGCCAGCAGCTAGGGCTTTTACTTTGGCCTCGGCTTCGGATCGCGCTACGAAAATCTGCCCATCATCGCCATACCATGCTGGAATCTGATGGCCCCACCACAATTGCCGGGAAATGCACCAATCCTGAATATTTTCTAACCACTGGTTGTAGGTGCTGTTCCAGTTTTCAGGGACCAATTTAATGTCGCCACTCGTGACCGCATGCAATGCAGCACCCGCAATCGATGCACCCGGTTTATACGCATTGTCTTGCGATGGCTTAGAAACCGCCACAAACCATTGATCGGTCAACATGGGCTCAATGATCACCTGTGTGCGGTCGCCGCGCGGCACCATCAATTTATGGGGTTGTACCTTTTCTAAAAAACCACCTGCTTCTAAATCAGCAACGACGCGCTTACGGGCCTCAAAGCGATCAAGGCCTTGGTATGGGGTAGGCGCATTCTCATTGATCTTGGCATCGAGCGTCAGAATATTGATGAGGGGAAGTTGATGGCGCTGACCAACGGCGTAGTCATTAAAGTCATGCGCTGGAGTTACCTTCACAACGCCGGTACCAAACTCCAGGTCAACGTAATCGTCGGCAATGATAGGGATGGTGCGATTACACAGCGGTAGGGTTACCGATTGACCAATCAGATGGCGATAGCGCTCATCATTGGGATTGACCATCACTGCAACGTCACCCAAAAGGGTTTCTGGGCGAGTTGTTGCTACCACCAGCGAGCCAGAACCGTCGCAGAGGGGGTAGCGGATGTGCCACATGCTACCGTCTTCCTCTTCGCTCACTACCTCGAGATCCGAAACCGCTGTACCCAACTGAGGGTCCCAGTTCACCAGGCGCTTACCGCGGTAAATTAATCCTTGCTCATGCAGGCGGACAAAAACTTCCACAACTGAGGCCGACATTTTGTCGTCCATCGTGAAATACTCCCGACTCCAATCAATCGATGCACCTAGGCGCCGAATTTGCCGAGTAATGGTCGAGCCAGAACTTTCTTTCCACTCCCATACTTTTTCTAAAAAAGCATCGCGACCTAAATCATGGCGGGATACTTTTTGCGCATCGAGCTGGCGCTCCACGACGATTTGGGTGGCAATGCCAGCATGGTCGGTTCCTGGAACCCACAAGGTATTTTTGCCAGACATACGGGCATGACGCACCAGACCATCCATGATGGTTTGATTAAACGCGTGACCCATATGCAACGTGCCTGTGACATTGGGCGGGGGCAGCTGAATGCTGAAGTCCGCTTTATCGTCGTCGAGGGTGGCGCTAGCAATTCCGCGCTTTTCCCATTCCGGACCCCAAAATGCTTCGATTGGGGAGGGTTCGTATGATTTGGCTAGCTCCACTCCAGCAGACGATTCTGCTTGGGACTGGGCTGGGCTTGATTCAGGGGTATTCGGGGAGATAGGCATAAGAGTCAAATTATAATTGGCGTAATGTATTCAGACCTACTCGCGAACTTAAACCCAGAACAACGCGAGGCAGTGACCCTTCCTCCGGTTGCCGAAAATGGCCATGCCCAGTCCGCCCTGATCTTGGCTGGCGCCGGCAGCGGCAAGACGCGGGTACTCACCACCCGCATTGCTTGGCTCATCCAAACAGGCCAGGTTTCGCCAATTGGGGTCTTGGCGGTGACATTCACCAATAAAGCAGCTAAAGAGATGATGATGCGGCTGAGTGCGATGCTGCCGATCAATACCCGCGGGATGTGGATTGGCACGTTTCATGGCCTCTGCAACCGCCTGCTGCGAGCACATCACCGCGATGCTGGATTGCCCTCCACCTTTCAAATTTTAGATACCCAAGATCAGTTGTCGGCAATCAAGCGGCTTCTAAAGGGCCTCAAGGTCGATGATGAAAAGTATCCGCCTAAGCAGTTGCAATATTTCATTGCGCACGCCAAGGAGCGCGGCATGCGGGCACACGATTTGGAAAGTGGCGATGATTTTCAGGCGCGCATGGCGCAGCTTTACGACGCCTATGATCAGCAGTGCCAACGCGAGGGCGTCGTTGATTTTGCCGAGCTCTTGCTGCGCAGTTACGAACTCCTAAAGCACAACGAAGCCATTCGCAACCATTACCAAGAACGCTTCCGGCACATTTTGATCGATGAGTTCCAGGACACCAATGCCTTGCAGTACGCCTGGTTAAAGCTACTATCTGGTCACGACGACGGCCGTACCAAAGACAAAGCCAGCGCCGTCTTTGCGGTAGGCGATGATGATCAAAGCATCTATGCTTTCCGTGGCGCCGACGTCGCTAATATGCGCCTCTATGAAAATCAGTTTCAGCCGATCATGGTCAAGCTAGAGCAGAACTACCGCTCGCATGGCCATATTTTGGATTCGGCAAATCACTTGATTGCCAATAACACGGGACGTCTTGGTAAAAATCTGCGCACCGATGCAGGCCATGGCGAGCCGGTTCGCATCTATGAGGCAGCCAGCGATGGAATGGAGGCGAGTTGGCTGATTGATGAGATTAAAGCACTCGTCAATGGGGGCTTGCGGCGCAGCGATATTGCCTTGCTCTATCGCAGTAATGCCCAGTCGCGCATTATTGAGCACGGCTTATTTTCATCGGGGATTCCATACCGAGTATATGGCGGTCTACGCTTTTTTGAGCGCGCTGAAATTAAACATGCCCTCGCTTACTTGCGCCTATTAGAGAACCCTAATGACGATACGTCATTTTCTCGGGTCGTTAATTTTCCAACGCGCGGCATTGGCGCGCGATCGATTGAGGCATTGCAAGATGCAGCGCGCCAGCAGCAATGTTCACTGTATTTGGCTGCCTCAAGCTTAGATGGAAAGGCCGGCGCGGCCTTGGGTGGTTTTGTGCGTTTAGTGGATCACATGCGTGAGGCAACCCGCCGCAACACCCTGCCAGAAACGGTTGAGTTTGTAATTCAGCACAGCGGTTTAATCCAGCACTATTTGACCGAGCGCGAAGGCCAAGATCGGGTCGAAAACTTACAAGAACTCGTGAATGCGGCCACCGCCTTTATCGCCGAAGAGGGCTATGGGCAAAATGCCGAAGCCGCATTACTGCCTGGAGAAAACGACCCGGGTACGCTTGAAGCATCGCCGCTGGCTGGCTTTTTATCCCATGCCTCGCTTGAGGCAGGCGATAACCAAGCCCAAGCCGGGCAGGATGCCATTCAGTTAATGACGGTGCACTCGGCCAAAGGACTTGAGTTCACTGCAGTCTTTATCACGGGCCTCGAAGAGGGTTTATTTCCGCATGAGAACAGCGTCAACGAAGCCAATGGTTTAGAGGAAGAGCGCCGCCTAATGTATGTGGCGATTACGCGCGCTAAAGAGCGCCTTTACCTATCGCACACGCAATCTCGGATGTTGCATGGCCAAGTGCGCTACAACATGCCATCGCGTTTTTTGGAAGAGTTACCATCCGATTCCTTGAAATGGCTGACACCAAAAGCAAGCGATGCACGCTGGGGCGGCAGTCGTAACACGGGCTCCATTTGGCAGGGCGGCGGCTATACCCGTCAGCGCGATAACGAGGGTATGGATACGTTTGACATGGAGACGCCACGCTTAGGTAGTCGCAATAAAGCGACTGAGACCGTCAAGCGGATGGCTGCACCACCGCGTTCAGGATATCCCTTTGCAATCGGCCAAGCGGTCTTTCACACTAAGTTTGGCGAAGGTCGTGTTGTTGGCTTAGAGGGTCTGGAGCTTGAAGCGCGTGCCCAAGTGAACTTCAAGCGCCACGGCGTGAAATGGTTGCAACTCAGCATTGCCAAGCTCACGGCGATTGACGCCTAGACTGGCCTACGCTTCGGTCGATAATTGCTCAATATTGTTGTCGGTGAAGCAGCCTTTCCAGGTTGCAAAGAAAGAACAATACATAATCGTTAGTCCCGCCATCGATATGGGTGCAACGACATAAGAAGCAATACTCCCTAGGCCGACTGCATCGAATAAACCGCCAATTAACATGGGCAGAGCCACTAGAACGATGCTCCAAATTAGCAGGTAATAGGCAAAGGCAGCACGATTAGACCAGCATGCCATCCAGCTCGAAAAGATCGCTTGCATCACGGGCATTTCGGCCCACGCAACGAGCAGGGGCGCAAACCACATCAGCATCGCAACCGGAATGTAGAGTGCGCCGCCAACAAACACTAATTTGTACAACTGTTCCATAGCCTCAGCGCTGGGGGTTTGGTCGCTCGTCAAGAGCGGCAGTAGTGCCTCAAAGTCGACGATGAGGCTGGCCAAAAAGCTCAAAATTAAGATGCATGCGGTGTAAATCAGGCCGAGTTGCAAAATACGCTTTCGTGCCAATGTAGACGGCAATCGAAATGCCGCCAAATAGGCCGTAGGCAGAATCCGCTCCTTTTGGATGGCTTGCCGGCATGCGGTCATAAAACCAACCGAAAGGGCAGGGGTTACTAAGAGCACGGCAAAGACACCAATCACTGGAATCAAAATAGATAGCTGTGCAAAGAAAATGTACATGAAGACCAGCATTAAAAACCCGAGCGGATTTTGTTTAAAAAGCCAAAATCCCTGGCGTATCCAGGTGATGGCTTCTTTATGATTTACATGATTGAGTTTCATCTGGGTGCTTTATGGGATCGATTTTGAAAACACGTTGCCTGAAGTGGATTGGCGGCGGCTACGTAATATCCGCTCAAAGTGGCTTGGGTCATGGGGTGTCAACAGGTGCGCATCACGGGGCAAATAAAAATCCCACAAACGCGAAATCCAAAAACGCAGGGCCGCAGCCCGCAGCATGGCTACAACACTGGCTAGTTCATCTGGGCTGAGTGGCCGCACGGATTGATACGCATCTACTATGGCTTGCGTGCGATTGTAATCAAGGGCGCCGCCTTCCAGTAAGCACCAATCATTGATGGTGACCGCAAGATCAAATAACCACTTATCCGTACCGGCGAAATAGAAGTCAAAAAATCCACCCAGGCGCAAGCCCGAGCCTTGGCCCTCAAATAAGACGTTGTCGCGAAAGAGATCGCAATGGCTAGCGCCTTCTGGAAGCGCACGGTATGTGGCTGATGCAAAAAATGCTTCTTGAAAAGCCAGCTCATCAACCAGCAAGGCTTTTTGATCGGCGCTCAAGTGGGGCAATATCGCTGGAACTGTCTCGCGCCACCAGCCAAGGCTACGAAGATTGGGCTGGTGGCCTGAAAAGTCAGCGGCAGCGAGATGCATCTTTGCTAGCATTGCACCAACCATCGCACAGTGGGTAGAGGCAGGTTGCATACAGGATGCGCCAGCCAACTTACTGACGATTGCAGTCGGCTTGCCTTTGAGCGCAAACAAAATCGTGCCCGCGTGATTCGCGATCGGCCTAGGAACAGGAATTCCCTTGTCGGCCAAGTGGCGCATGAGCTCAAGGTAATAGGGGAGTTGCGCCGCAGACAAACGCTCAAAAATGGTTAAAACATATTCGTTTGGGCCGCGGGCGTTTGTAGTGTCTAGAAAAAAATTGGAGTTCTCGATCCCGCCCTGAATACCACGAACAGCCGATGCCACTCCAATATCAAAGTCGGTCGAAATCCATTCAGTGATATCGCTTAATTCAACGGGAGTAAATACGGCCATACGAAACGTGACTTAAAACGGAATGCTGATGCTGGGTACGCTCAGCAAATTGTCATTGCTTTGGTTGCTCGGCCCTGGCATGACGGATGTGGGGGGCGACATTTCATAAGTACCTAAGGGGCCTTTGACTTGAACCTCGGTCGGCGCATTGGCATCACGGAATTCCCTGACTTGAGTGCCACCTGGGTCGGTGTATTCAAAAGTGGGTTTACGCGCATCCGCATTGCCTAGTTTGCCGGGGTTGCCAACGGGGGCAGCAAGCGGTTGATTATTAATGCGATTCAGCTCTGCTGGACTCAGCGCCTGGGAATTTCCACTT
Source organism: Burkholderiaceae bacterium (assembly GCA_947461805.1). GTDB lineage: Bacteria > Pseudomonadota > Gammaproteobacteria > Burkholderiales > Burkholderiaceae > Polynucleobacter. The sequence continues at coordinate 7,213 of CANHMJ010000035.1, read as the reverse complement.
TGGGCTAGGGCGGAGCCAGAAATGGCCATTAGGCTTGAAATAAGCGAAGTTGCAAGAAGGTGCAGGGTTGGGCGCATAAAGTGATCTTGGTTTTAGGTTATCTCAAGCCAGCTCCTCAGCTTGGATAGCAAGGAATTAGCAACGAGTAAGTAACTAGATTGTACGATTGCGGTATGACTAAACATAGACTCTTGTTGGTAGACGGCTCCAGTTACCTGTATCGGGCCTTTCATGGCATGCCAGACCTCCGAAATGCGGCCGGAGAGCCTACCGGAGCGGTCTACGGCATGGTCAATATGATGCGGCGGGCCCGTTCCGAGATCCAGGCAGACCACTTGGCCTGTGTTTTTGATGCCAAAGGCAAGACCTTCCGGGATGAGATGTACCCCGAATACAAGGCAAACCGGAGTTCGATGCCGGAAGACCTAGTAGCGCAAATCGAGCCAATTCATGCCCTGGTAAAGGCCCTAGGCTGGCCGGTCTTGGTGGTTTCGGGGGTGGAGGCGGATGATGTCATCGGCACGCTGGCCAGGCAAGCTACTGAGGCTGGTTGGGATACCATCATCTCGACTGGGGACAAGGATTTGGCGCAACTAGTGAATTCTTCGGTATCGCTGATTAATACGATGACCGATGAGAAGCTCGATGTGGATGGTGTGATTCAAAAGTTCGGAGTGCCACCCGAGCGCATCGTCGATTACCTCACCATTATTGGTGACACGGTCGATAACGTCCCCGGGGTTCCTAAGGCGGGCCCGAAGACTGCAAATAAGTGGCTCGCCGAATACGGTGATTTAGATCAGTTGATGGCGCGTGCAGATGAAATCAAAGGCGTGGTCGGCGATAACCTCCGTGCTAGTCTGCCCTGGTTATTGCGCGCGCGCGAACTGCTCACCGTCAAATTGGACTGCGACCTCAATGAGCATATCCCTGGCTTGGATGATTTGCACGCCAAGCCAGAAAATTTACCGGTATTAAAAGAGTTCTTCGAGCGCTTTGCATTTAAGACCTGGTTGCGTGATGTGGAAAAGCGTTTGAGTGAAGAGAATAGCGGCGCAGTAACTATCGCTTCATCAAGCGAGGCTCCCGCATTCGATCTGGTTGGCAATACAGATTCGCCATCCAAGGTAAGCCCAGCCAAATCAATTCATCCACCCGCACTCACACCAACGATTCCCGCAAAAGATGCTACGGAGCAAAATGCGATTGAGCGTCGATACGAATGCGTGGTTGATCAGACAAGGCTAGATGCATGGCTCACCAAAATAGCCACTGCTGATTTAGTGTGCGTTGATACTGAGACTACCGGACTCGATGCCTTGGTGGCAGAGCTCGTCGGCATTTCACTCAGCGCAGAAGAGGGTGTTGCGTGTTACATCCCGCTGGCACACCGCACAGGTGAGGATCAACTCGATTGCCAATCGGTCTTGGATCAGATGCGTCCGTGGCTGGAGGATCCCAAGCGTTACAAAGTGGGCCAAAACCTAAAGTACGACACCCATATTTTTGCGAACTACGGCATAGCCTTGCAAGGGATACAGCACGACACCTTATTGGAGTCATATGTACTGGAATCCCATTTGGCCCACAATATGGATAGCTTGGCTGAACGCCACTTGGGTGTAAAGACCATTCGCTACGAAGACGTCTGCGGTAAGGGCGCGCATCAAATTGGCTTTGATCAAGTCGATCTAGCAACGGCAACAAACTACGCTGCAGAAGATGCCGACATCACATTGCGCCTGCATCATTTCTTATGGCCTCAGATCGAAAACAGCCCTGGCTTACGCTATGTATACGAGCAGATCGAAATGCCAGCCATGCGCGTGTTGGGGGTGATGGAGCGCAATGGCATTCGGATTGACTCGGCCCGTTTAGCAGCGCAAGGACTCGAGGTAGGTAAGCGACTCCTGGCTTTGGAGGGCGAGATTCATGCGCTTGCAGGTCAGCCATTCAATATCCAGTCCCCCAAACAAATTGCGGAGATTTTATTTGGGCAATTGCAGTTGCCGGTTGTTAAAAAAACACCGTCAGGCGCGCCGTCAACCGATGAAGAAGTATTGCAAAAACTCGCTGAAGATTTTCCCTTGCCGGCGAAGATTTTGGATTATCGCGGCCTTGCAAAACTGATGTCGACCTACATTGAGAAATTACCACGCATGGTCAACCCTAAAACTGGGCGCGTGCATACCAATTTCTCACAAGCCGTTGCAGTGACGGGTCGCTTAGCATCAAGTGAGCCCAATATGCAAAATATTCCGGTGCGCACCGAGGAGGGCAGGCGCATACGAGAGGCCTTTGTGCCGGCAGCCGGCTGCAAATTACTCTCTGCGGATTATTCGCAAATTGAATTGCGCATCATGGCGCATATTGCAGAAGACGCGAGTTTGTTAACCGCATTTGCAGCGGGCAAAGACATTCACCAAGCAACAGCAGCTGAGATTTTTGGCATTCCGCTTGAGCAAGTATCGTCAGAGCAGCGTCGCTACGCCAAGGTGATTAATTTCGGCTTGATTTACGGTATGAGCGCTTATGGCCTTGCTGGCAATTTAGGCATTGAACGTGCTGCCGCGCAAAAATACATCGCCACTTACTTTGAGCGCTACCCCAGCGTGGCCCAGTACATGGAAGAAACCAAGCTGCAGGCGCGGGAGCAAGGTTATGTGGAAACGGTCTTTGGTAGGCGCCTGTGGTTGCCCGAGATTAAGGGCTCGAATGGCCCACGCCGGCAGGGCGCCGAACGTGCCGCCATCAATGCGCCTATGCAAGGGACTGCTGCGGATTTAATTAAATTGGCGATGGTAGCGGTACAGAATTGGCTCGAAGCCGAAAACCTGAAAACGCGTATGTTGCTGCAAGTGCACGATGAACTGGTCTTTGATGTGCCTTTAGAGGAGCTCGATTACGTTCAAAAGGCGTTGCCAGGGCTGATGTGCTCTGTAGCAACACTGAAGGTGCCTTTGCTGGTGAGCATCGGTGTCGGTGATAATTGGGAAGAAGCGCATTAATCACATTAAATGAGGAGATGAAGATGAGCACTAATCGTAGAGACTTCATGAAGGCATCGGCGGTAACGGCAACCGGCCTAGGTGTCGGTTTTGTTGCAGCATCCCAACCCGTTCTAGCCCAGGTAATTAAAACCGACTTTGCCGGAATTAAAGCGGGCGAACTATCGATTCCATCGGGCAGTATTCAGATGCCTGCTTATGTATCGCGCCCTGAAAAGGCTAAGGGACCACTGCCAATCGTGATTGTATGCAGCGAGATTTTTGGTGTCCATGAATACATTGCCGATGTCACCCGCCGTTTTGCGAAGTTAGGTTACCTTGCGATTGCCCCCGAATTTTTTGTGCGCGCAGGCGATCCCAATACCTATGGAACAGTAGCCGAAATTTTTAGCAATATTATTTCGAAAACCCCCGATGCCCAAGTCATGGGTGACATTCGTGCAGCGATTGCATGGGCTGGCGCCAATGGGGGTGATATCAAGCGTGTCGGCGTTACCGGTTTTTGTTGGGGTGGGCGCATTACGTGGCTTTCTGCCACTATGCCAGAAGTACGTGCAGGTGTTGCGTGGTACGGACGTTTGGTTGGTGAAAAAACGGCCGGTAATCCACGCCATCCAGTCGACATTGCCGCAGAGCTCAAAGCCCCTGTCCTTGGCTTATATGGTTCAGCCGATACCGGTATTCCGCTCGAGAGCGTGGATAGGATGCGCCAAGCATTGGCAGCAGCAGGATCAAAAAATCTAGAGGCCAAAGCATCGCGCTTTGAGATTTACCTCGATGCGCCCCACGCGTTTCATGCGGATTACCGCGAGACCTACCGCGCCGGCCCCGCAGCCGATGGCTGGGTAAAGTGCGTGGATTGGTTTAAGCGGAACGGAGTGGTATGACCGCTCTGCAGCTCATCGTCTTAGTAACGGCAGGCGCGGGTCTCTCAAGTGTTCTGATTGCGGCCAGCTTATCGCTGGGCGTTTTAGCAAAGCTCGTTGACCGCATGGTGAGCATTTCGGTTGGTATTTTGCTGGCTACTGCCTTACTGCATTCCTTGCCGGAAGCATTTGAGATGCCCGGCGTGGATGCCCATGTGCTCTTTGGTGTGCTGCTTGCAGGACTGCTGGGCTTCTTTTTGCTTGAGAAAGTAGCGCTTCTACGCCATAGCCATCATCACGAAGGCGATGGCCACGATCACCACCATGGGCATGATGCAGAAGAGGCTGGTCAGAGTGGTTGGATGATTTTGATTGGCGATGGTCTGCATAATTTTGTGGATGGCGTGTTAATTGCTGCTGCATTTATGGTTGATTTTGAAGTGGGTATGTTTACCGCAATTGCGATTGTGGCGCACGAGATTCCACAAGAGATTGGCGATTTTATTGTGCTGATTAATGCCGGTTTCTCACGCGTCCGTGCACTCCTCTACAACCTCATTAGTGGTGCTCTATCGGTATTGGGCGGCGTGCTTGGGTATTACTTTTTGGAAAAAGCCAACACGGCAATGCCATATTTATTGGTGATCGCCTCGAGCGGATTTATTTACATTGCGGTGAGTGATTTAATTCCACAAATGCACCGCAGATCGCATTGGCAAGAGTCTTTACGGCAAATCACATTGATTGCTTGCGGCGTTGGTCTAGTTGTATTGCTATCGCGCGGACACTAGCCGCGATTTCGCGCTGGTTTGATTTAGGTCGCGAGGTCGCTATGTCGCAACCGGTCGTTTTGGATCGGCGCACCATTCGCTCCAGCTACCAACGTACAAATGGGATCCCGGTAAACCTGCAACTTCCATTGCTAATAGATTATGGCAAGCGGTTACGCCAGAGCCGCACTGGTGAATCACACTACTCGCCGTTGTATTGCCGAGAAGTGTTTTAAATTCCGTACGCAATGCATCGGGCGATTTAAATTGCCCAGCACTCAGATTGTGTTTGAAGAATCGATTCAGCGCCCCTGGAATATGGCCACCGACAGGATCTAAGGTTTCGTTTTCCCCGCGAAAGCGATCCTCAGCACGGGCATCAACAACGCATTGCCCTTTTGAATCAGTAAGCCAGTGTTCCATTGCATTCACGGTAACGGAGCCCATCCAGTCCTGCGGCTCAATTGCAGCCTTTAAGGGAGTTATAACGGGCGGAATCGTGCCGATCGAGCCATTCCATGCACCAAGACCACCATCCAGTACCTGAACGTGCGCGTGCCCGCTGGCTTTGAGCATCCACCATAAGCGGCTTGCATAGACCGAGCCGTGATTATCGTAGGCAATTACGGCTGTCTTTGGATCAATGCCAAGGCGCTGCCTCGTATCTGCCCATGCCTGAGGACTGGGAAGGGGGTGACGACCGTTGCTACCTGTTTTGGGGGCAGAGAGATCGCGATCCAGGTCGACGTAAATGGCGCCCAAAATATGCCCTACGTTATAGGCTTCACGCCCCGCCTGCGGATGCGTTAAATCAAAGCGGCAGTCGCAGATTAGAATGTCGGCGCCGGTATTAACTAGCTCTTCCAATTGATTGGGTGTAATGAGTGGATGCATAGCGCAAACTCCTTATGCGTAATCGGCAAGAAAAAATAGTCTACCGTGAATCAATCCGAGAGCCCAGTTAAAACTGCATCTCCCGGCGATACCATTCATGAAAATGCTGCATGCCGTCTTCCATGGGGCTTTGATAAGGACCCACTTCGTTTACGCCCCGGGCGAGAAGTGCAGCGCGACCCGCATCCATACGCTCTGCAATCTCATCATCCTCAAGGCAAGTTTCCATATAGGCAGCGCGTTCGGCTTCTACGAATTCCCGTTCAAATAGGGCGATTTCTTCGGGATAGTAAAACTCCACAATATTGCGGGTTTTATTGGGGCCCATGGGATGCAGTGTTGAAATGCACAACACGCCCGGATACCATTCAACCATCACATTAGGGTAGTAGGTCAGCCAAATAGCACCATGCCGTGGCGGCTTATTGCCATGGTGGCGCAGCACCGCATCATGCCATTGGCGATATACGGGAGAGCCTGGATTGGCGAGGTTTTTATGGATGCCCACCGTTTGTACGCTGTGCCAATCGCCAAATTCCCAATGCAAATCCTCACAGGAAACAAATTGACCGAGCCCCGGATGAAAGGGCACCACATGGTAGTCCTCGAGGTAAACCTCAATGAAGGTTTTCCAGTTGTAATTGCACTCATGTACCTCAACGTGATCGAGCATGTAGCCCGTAAAATCCAAATCGTCGGCAACACCCAATTTGCCCAAGTCTTTTACAACATCACGCGGACCTTCAAACAGCATGCCTTGCCAGTTTTGCAAGGGAGATTTGCCTAAATGCAAGCAGGGCTTATCGCCAAAATGAGGCGCCCCTAACAATTGCCCCTCTAAGTCATAGGTCCAGCGGTGCAAAGGACAAACGATGGTGTCTACTTGGCCCGAGCCATTGAGCATGAGGGCTTGACGATGGCGGCATACATTGGAGAGCAGCTCAACGCCTGTGCTATTTCGAACCAGCAAGCGTCCTTCATTCTCGGCAGAAAGGGTGCGGTAGGAGCCTTGATCGGGGACCATTAATTGATGACCGACATAGCCCGGACCCTGCTTGAATAGCAGAGCCATTTCGCGCTGATATAGATCAACGTCAAAGTAGGCCGAGACCGGCAACTGCAGATTGGACGGCGCAAGCTGCTGCGCGGTAGCCAGATTAGTCATTCTCCCCACCCCCGAAAAAGTCAGCCGAAGCTAAGCGGAACAACCAATCCAACCATCGAAAGTTCGATATTGGATAGGAAGGAAGGCGATTATACCCACCGATTCCGAACCCTCGCTTTTATAGGAAGACCCTGCTTTGGTGGAAAATCAGGCATGATTTAGCCATACGAGCCATACAACCCCCTTATTTTTTTAGAAACTGCGCATGCCAGCAAAAAAATCCGATGCCATTCCAGGTGGCACAGAGATCCAAATTGACCCAGCCCTGCGCTACGAGCAGGCGGTAAAGGAGCTCGAAAAATTGATTGCCGATATGGAGTCAGGTCAATTTTCGCTTGAAGAAACCTTGGCCGCCTATCAGCGCGGCGCCGCTTTATTGCGCCATTGCCAGGGCGTCTTGGCGCAAGTCGAGCAGCAGGTTCGGGTATTTGAGGCTTGATGCAATGACATTTGATTTTGGAGTGTGGTTGCAGGCAGGTTCATCACGCGCCGAAGCGGCGCTTGACCTTC
>CANHMJ010000034.1 GCA_947461805.1 Burkholderiaceae bacterium | reverse complement strand
TTTCTGAATCGATTGCACTGTGGCCTCAATATTGACCACAACACCCTTCTTCAATCCCTTGGACGCGGTTTGTCCCACGCCAACCACATTAAATTGCCCATCTGCTTCGAGCTCAGCAACCAAAGCCACTACTTTTGATGTGCCAATATCAAGACCGACCAAAAGGTCTCGGTTATCCTTACTCATCAAATTTCCTCATTCTTAAATTCACCGTTGTGCTCCACTCTTTTTCATATCTGGCTCGGTATTTTTGTTACCAGCACTTGCAAGGTGTACTGCAAATCCATTGCTATAACGCAAATCAATCACATCAACACGACCCGTTAGTCGCTCTTGTGCTTTTGGCCAATACTCAATAAGGCGAGCAACACGCTCCTCGGTTAAGGCTTTGCCTTGAGCCTCTTCATCGCGGCCAAATTCAATACGGATGCCATTGGATAACTTAACGCTCCAGGAATACCGATCCGATAAATTGACGCTAACCACATCGACATCCCAGGGCGCAAACCAGCGGCTGGCTTTTTGATAGAGCTGCATTACTTCTTTACTGGAGTCAGTTGGCCCCGATACTTCGATTAGATTGGAGGGGTCATCTACCTGAGCAAGACTGGCGCTGAATATTTCGCCAAAGCCATTCATTAACTTATGCTCACTTCGGCTGCCCCATATACCAAATGGTTTTTGCTCCTCAATGCTGACGGCTAGGCCATTCGGCCATACCCGCCGAACACTAGCGTGGCGCACCCATGGCAGCGCTTCAAATGCTTCTTTAATGTTCTCGAGGCGCACTGTGAAAAAATTGCCTTGGACCTGTTCAAGCACTTGATTTTTTACTTGGGATAAATTGACATGCTTGACGGTCTGTCCTGGTAAAGGCTCAACTTGCATTTGGCGTAAAGCAAAAACAGGTCGCTGGCTCAGCCACATTAATCCTGCCACCGTTGCCATTAGAAGAAAGAGGCGCATTAACCAACGGCTAAGTTCAGCCATTCGTGCGGGATTGTTAAGCAAAGGCGTAGACATGCCCAAGACAAAATTAAATGAGCGCTTAGCTAAATTACTCATTTTTTTGATTCCATCGTTTGACTTAGAAGCCACAGCACTAAATCGGCATAATTAACACCCGCTGCTTTTGCTGCCATCGGCACTAAGGAATGTGAAGTCATACCAGGGGATGTATTCATCTCTAGTAAATAGGGCTTACCATCGCGGGCATCCAGCATCACATCCGCACGACCCCAGGTGCGACAGCCTAATGCACGGTAGGCATTCAGCGCTAGGGCTTGAACCTTTTGATTAATGGCCTCATCCAAACCGGTGGGGCAACAGTATTGGGTGTCGTTTGAAAAGTATTTATTGTGGAAGTCGTAATTTGCGTCAGGCGGAACAATCCGAATCACTGGGAGTGCTTCGGCACTGTGACCCTCACCCACCAATGGGCAAGTCAGTTCATCACCAATAATGCAGGTCTCTGCAATCACTTTCGAATCTAAGGCGGCTGCTTTTGCGTAAGCCTCTGGTAACTCATCTATGGTTTTGACTTTGGTCAAGCCCAATGACGAACCTTCGTGGGCTGGCTTCACGATTAAAGGTAAACCTAAGTGCTTTGCTACTGCAGTCCAATTACTTTGAGGTGTGAGTTCTTCGAAGTCAGGTGTTGATAGGCCATTACTGAGCCAGATTTGTTTGGTTGCAATTTTATCGATGGATAGCGCAGAGGCGAGGACCCCACTACCGGTATATGGAATTTCCAATAAGTCGAGCAATCCCTGAATCGTGCCATCCTCGCCATAGCGGCCATGCAGCGCAATAAAGATACGATCAAATCGTTCATCCGTAATCTCAGTAGGATTACGCACACCCGGATCAAAGGCATGGGCATCAATCCCTTTTTCCAGCAAGGCACTTAAAACGCCATTGCCCGACAAGAGTGAGATTTCCCGCTCGCCTGATTTCCCGCCTAGCAATACCCCAACCTTACCCAGGTCACTTGGCTTTAGCTTAGCAAGATCAGCCTTGACGCGATCTCCCCAGGACATCGTGGGATTAAGCATGTTGCGCTCCCGATAGGATAGCGGGCAAAGTGGATATGGATCCGGCGCCCATCGTAATCACAACATCGCCATCACGTAGCATGGTAGTAATCGCCGCAGGCATATCCGCTACTTTGGCAATATAAGTAGAGTCGGCATGCTGCAGTAATGCTGACTTGGTTTGAGTATCAGTACTGCAGGTTGCCTTAAAGAGGCTCTCCCCATCAGCACCTTTGATGCGGGGCTCTCCCGCAGGATATACATCCGTCAAAACCAATGCATCGAAACCGCGCAACACATCCACAAAATCACCAAAACAATCGCGGGTTCTGGTGTAGCGATGAGGCTGAAATGCTAAAACCAATCGACGACCTGGATAAGCCCCACGTGCTGCCGCCAAAGTGGCCGCCATTTCAACGGGGTGGTGTCCATAATCATCGATTAAGGTGAAGCTTCCGCCCTTTGCTAATGGAATATCACCGTAGCGTTGGAAGCGCCTACCAACGCCACTAAATTCCGACAGGGCTTTGACAATGGCTTCATCGCGTATACCCAATTCAGTCGCTATAGCAATTGCGGCAAGGGCGTTACGTACGTTGTGCAATCCTGGAAGATTCAGCTCTATTTCCAAGGATCCAGGCTTGGCGCCATGACGTCGAATCGTACGGCGCTCCACCGTAAAGCGCATCCGCGTTCCATCGGCCTGAATGTGGTGCGCGCGTATATCCGCATCATCGGCAGTGCCGTATTTCAGAATGGGTTGCGATACGAAGGGAATCAAATCCCTCACGTTGGCATCGTCTGCGCACACAATCGCAATTCCATAAAAGGGCATGCGCTGCGTAAACTGAACAAACGCCTGTTTGAGGCGCGCCATATCATGCTGATAGGTATCCATATGATCAGCATCAATGTTGGTGATGACTTCCATGGTTGGAAATAGCTGTAGGAATGACGCATCAGACTCATCTGCCTCCACCACAATAAAGTCGCCTTGCCCAAGGCGCGCATTGGCATTAGCTGAATTGAGTTTTCCGCCAATCACAAATGTGGGATCGAGTCCGCCTTCAGCCAATACCGAAGCAACTAAACTGGTAGTAGTGGTTTTTCCATGCGTTCCTGCAATTGCAATGCCCTGCTTTAAGCGCATGAGCTCACCTAGCATCACAGCCCGCTGAATGATCGGAATGTTCGCAGCGCGCGCAGCCAATACTTCGGGATTGTTGCCGGCTACCGCAGTTGAAATTACCACAGCCTCAGCAGTACCAACATGGCTAGCCTTGTGGCCAATCTGGATATCGGCGCCTAGTCCACGCAAGCGTTTTGTTGTCGTACTTTCGGCTAAATCAGAACCTGAAACTTGGTATCCTAAGTTGAGCAACACTTCGGCAATGCCGCTCATGCCGGCGCCACCAATACCGACAAAATGAATCTGCTGAACAATGTGCTTCATTGCGTTACTCCTGCAGATTCAGCGCATATGGCTGCCACGCGCTCGGTTGCCTGCATCTTTGCTAGAGCGCGGGCACGCTCTGCCATTGCCATTAGTTCCGGACGGCGTACATTGTGCAACCAAGTAGACAGTGCGCTTGGATTGAGCTCAGTCTGTGGCCATAACTTAGCTGCATCTGCTGTTGATAAAAACTGGGCATTCGCTGTTTGGTGATCGTCAATCGCAAATGGAAATGGCACGAAGCAGGCAGCAACGCCGCAGGCAGCAATCTCCGATACGGTCATCGCACCTGACCGACACACGACGAGATCGGCTGCAGCATACGCTGCTGCCATATCCCCAATAAATGCATGAACATCTGCAGTAACACCACAATCAGCGTAGCGTTGCTTCAGTTCGGCGAGGTGTTTTTCACCGGCTTGGTGCAATACGCGCGGCCTTTCCTCGGCAGGGATCAGCGCTAGCGCTGCTGGAATCGCTTCATTTAGGGCGGCAGCACCTAAGCTGCCACCAACCACTAGCAATGTCAGCGGACCAGTACGCGCTCCGTAGCGCTCAGCAGGCGGGGCTATTGACTCAAACTCACTGCGAATTGGATTGCCAACCCACTCTCCTTCGGGCAGGGTATTGGGAAACCCCGTCAGGGTTTTAGTGGCCACCTTAGATAGATAGCGATTGGCGCTACCAGCAACCGAGTTCGCCTCATGCAAAACCAGCGGGCGCTTCAGTAAGGCACTCATTAATCCACCAGGAAAGGTGATATAGCCGCCCATACCCAGCACGACACTTGGCTTGAGCCTGCGAATAATCTGCCAACTTTGCAGACATGCTCTTGCCAGAGTAAAGGGGAGCAATAACTTGGTCAGTAGGCCTTTGCCACGCAGGCCGCCAAAGTTGACTGCCTCAAACGGAAAACCTCGACTCGGTACTAAACGGTATTCCATACCAGTAGTATTACCAAGCCAAGCCACCTGCCAGCCGCGCGTATGCAAAAGCTCGGCGACTGCTAATCCAGGGAAGATATGCCCGCCAGTGCCGCCAGCCATGACTAAGATCGAAGGCTTATTCATAACTTGCCTCCCCGCATTAAGACGCGGTTTTCATAATCAATCTTGAGCAATACAGCAAGCGCAACAGCATTCATCAAAATTCCAGAGCCGCCATAGCTAATTAAGGGCAGTGTTAAGCCTTTCGTCGGCAGTAAGCCTAAATTCACTGCCATATTGATAAATGCCTGCCATCCAATCCAGATACCAATGCCTTTTGCTACCAAGCCAGCAAAACTGCGATCCAGTTGCAATGCGGTTCGACCAATTAGAAAAGCGCGACGCACAATCCAGTAGAACAAAAAGATAATGACAAGCACGCCCGCAAAACCCAGTTCCTCTCCAATCACTGCCAAAATGAAATCGGTATGTGCTTCAGGCAAATAATGCAATTTTTCGACACTGCCGCCAAGGCCAGTACCAAACCATTCACCCCGCCCAAACGCCATGAGCGAATGGGTTAGTTGATAGCCTTTATTGGCAGCGTGATCCGCCGCCCAAGGATCTAGGAATGCAAAAATACGTTCGCGGCGAAATGGCGAGAGGGCGATGATGATGGCGGCGCTCGAAATTCCAGCCACTACCAATCCACCAAACAATTTCACATTAATTCCGCCCAAGAAAAGAATGCCAAAGGCAATTAAGGCTATCACTACAAAAGCGCCCATGTCAGGCTGCCATAGCAATAATGCGCCAATGATCATGACGGCGATGCCCATTGGCACCAATCCCTTCACAAACGAGTGGAGATACTCTTGGCGCTGAACGGTATAGCTGGCCGCAAAAATGACAACAGCAAACTTCATCAGTTCCGATGGCTGGAAATTCATAAACCCAAACGAGATCCAGCGCTTCGCTCCGTTAACTCCTTTACCAATTCCAGGTATCAGGACTGCAATTAACAGCAGGATGGTAATTCCGAATAGAATCGGCGCAAGCTTATCCCATGCTTTCACTGGGATGCGAAAAACACACAAGCCAACCACTGTCGCAATCGTGAGTGAAATCAAATGCCGTATCAAAAAGTGATTGCTACTGTAGTTTTTATATTTTGGACCGTCTGCTAAGGTAATCGATGCGGAATACACCATCACCAAACCAATTAGTGCCAATGAAACAACCGCCCATACTAGTAGCTGGTCATACTCCATCATGCGCGAGCGCGTTTGTTCTACCCCTGTAACTGCATCACGTAAGCCAGTTCGAAAGCCAGTGATACCTCCACGAGAGTAGTTCCAAAAGCGATTTAAGTTCATGCGCTTACTCCAGACGAGTAATCTGACTCAAGACTAGAGTCAGAAAACTGCATGCCTAGCTCTTCCACCTCAGAAACAAATACAGCAGCACGGTGAATGTAGTCCTTGAACTGATCAAAGCTGGCGCATGCTGGAGAAAGTAAAACTACATCACCGGAAACTGCTCGTTCTGACGCAATCTTCACGGCGACTGCAATGGTTTCGCAATGCTCTACTGCAACCCCAGTTCCTTGGATTGCATCCTGAATGCGCGACGCATCCTTACCAATCAATAGAACGCCTTTTGCAAAACGCTGCACTGGATCAAATAAGGGCGAGAAGTCTTGGCCTTTGCCATCGCCGCCCGCAATTAACCAAATCTTTTTAGCGCCTGCCGCATCGCCAAGACCGCTTAATGCAGCAACCGTAGCGCCCACATTGGTTCCTTTGCTGTCATCGACATACTCCACATCCCGAATGACGGCAATACTTTGAACACGGTGGGGTTCGCCGCGGTACTCGCGCAGACCATGCAGTAATTTATTCAGCGGCAGACCAACCGCACGAGCCAATGCCAAAGCAGCAAGCGCATTTAAGGCGTTGTGTTTACCGCGGATACGCAATGCATCCGCCGGAATTAAGCGCTTCAAGCGAATCGGCTCAAGCTCTACTACGACTGATTTACGTCGCCGCTTAGGCCTCTCTAATTCGGCATCCTCATCCACTTCGGCCCAAACCAACCAATCAATTCCGCCAGCCTGAGGATCGCGTTCAATCCCGAATGATCCAGGCTCATCCGGCCGGCTTGAGCCAAAGCGAATGATCTGCCGATCTTCCAGTTGGCCACCAAGCAAGCGATTTAACTCAACTTCATCACGATTAACAATGCAGATACTGGTTGGTCCAAAAATGGCGGCCTTTGCAGTTGCGTAGGCCTGCATATTTCCATGCCAGTCCAAATGATCCTGGCTTAAATTCAGAACCGTTGCTGCGCTCGGATTGAGACTATAGGTAAAGTGCAATTGAAAACTTGATAGCTCAAGCACCCACAACTCTGGCAGATCACGTAAACCATCGGCAGCGTCAAGGCAGGCCATTAGCTTATCCAATGCTGCGGGACTAATATTGCCAGCTACTGCGACCGTTTTTCCGGCGCGCTCGCACAACTGACCAACTAGCGCGGTTGTTGTTGTTTTACCATTGGTGCCGGTAATGGCAACGATTTTTGCCGCATAGGTCCACGCCCCAGAATCCAATGACTCAGTAATCGATTCGCGTTCCAGCGCTGCAATACCGCGGGCAAAGAACTCGATTTCACTCCACACTGGAATACCTTGTTCCTGCGCAACTGCCAAAATGGATTGTGCTGGCTCTGCAATCGGCGACAGTCCAGGCGATATACCAATCACATCAATATCCATCAGCATATCGGGACTCCAAGGACCAAAATGCATGTCCTTTAGCCCTGCAAACTCCAACTCACTTAAGTATGCTCTCTGCTTTTCATTGAGCTCATGACGCGCACGCGTATCCACTAGGCGAGTGATAGCACCATGACGTAGGCACCATTTCGCCATCGCCACCCCGGATTCACCCAGCCCCAGAATTAAAAAGCGTGTTGGCTCAACTGAGTGCGCTTCCGCTCTACTCAGCTCAGGCCTTACAAAAGGATCTTTTACATTGCGCATCGTCTACTAATTACCGTAATTTCAAGCTTGATAAACCAACCAACACCAACAAAATAGTGATGATCCAAAAACGAACAACAACTTGGGTTTCGCGCCAGCCGCCCAGTTCAAAATGGTGGTGCAGCGGCGCCATCCGAAAAATACGGCGTCCTTCGCCATAGCGTTTTTTGGTGTACTTGAACCAAACCACTTGCATCATCACGGAAACCGTTTCGGCGACAAAGATACCGCCCATCACAAATAAAACAATCTCTTGGCGCACAATGACCGCAATGGTTCCAAGTGCACCGCCTAGGGCCAAGGCACCAACATCACCCATGAAGACCTGCGCAGGATGGGTGTTGTACCAAAGGAAAGCAAGACCTGCTCCACCCATGGCTCCGCAGAAAATCATCAGCTCACCTGCGCCAGGAATAAATGGAAACAATAAATACTTAGCGTAAATTGCATTACCCATCACATAGGCAAACGCCCCTAGTGCAGCCCCCACCAAAATCACGGGCATGATGACCAGGCCATCAAGGCCATCCGTTAAATTGACTGCGTTACTGCTGCCGACGATCACTAAGTAACTCAAGATGATGAAACCCATGACTCCAAGTGGGTAGCTAACCTCTTTAATAAACGGGAGATAAAGGTTTGATTTTGCCGGCAGGTCCAATGAAAAACCGCTCTGAACCCAGTCAATAAATAATTGCAGCACTTTTAAGTTGTTGACCTCAGACACAGAGAAGGCTAAATAAATCGCAGCAAACAATCCAATCACGGTTTGCCAGAAGAACTTTTCACGCGACGCCATTCCTTTGGGGTCTTTGCGGGCAACTTTACGGTAATCATCTACCCAACCAATCAAGCCAAAACCAAAGGTAACTAACATCACAATCCATATAAATCGATTAGTAAGGTCAGCCCACAAAACACAGGAGGTAAATATCCCAATAAGGATCAGTACACCGCCCATGGTTGGGGTTCCTGATTTGACTAAATGCGTTTGCGGTCCATCGGTACGGACTGCTTGACCCATCTTTAACTCAGTCAATTTTCGTATAACCCAAGGGCCCGAAATAAGACCAATCAACAATGCAGTCAAAGTCGCCATCACTGCACGGAAGGTAATGTAATTAAATACTCGGAAAAAACTGTAATCGTCTTGCAACCACTGCGCCAAGATTAAGAGCATGCTTTAACCTCCACTAGCGCATCTTTTAACGCCGTTACTGCTCGTTCCATGCGCATAAAACGTGATCCTTTTACTAGCACTGCGTAGGGCTGGGATACCGAAGTGCCTTCAGAAAATAATTCAGCAACGGTTGCTAGGTATGCATTTAAGGCGTCGATGGTTTCAAAATGGATCGCTGTATTACTAATTCCCATACGCCCATTGAATTCATTAAAACCCTGCACCGAAGACTGCGTTTGCTCTCCTAGCGCCCATAAGTGAACAATGCCGCGCTCTGCTGCATATGCACCCACCTCATAATGAAACTCTGGGCCTTTTGATCCCACTTCACCCATGTCGCCAAGGACTAAACACGTCTTTTGGCTAACCTGACTGAGGGCATCAATTGCCGCACGAACTGAATCGGGATTGGCGTTGTAACTGTCATCAATCAATACGCAAGCACCAAATTGATTTGCCATCATTCGGCCGCTAACCGCCTGAAATGATTCCAATCCAAAATGGATGGCGCGTAAATCAATCTTTGCAGCTAAGGCTACAGCGGTGGCCGCTAGTGCATTACGCAGATTGTGTTCACCAAGCACTGAAAGTCGTACATTGATAATGCCTTCGCTTGTTTTTATTTCAAGCGTACCGTCTTCCAGTAGTGCGCCGCTGACTGCTGCAGGGCCATTGAGCGCAAAATCAATGGAGCGGCGCCCATCGGCTTTTTTGCGCCAATCGGAACTGAATGGAGTGTCTGCTGGAAAAACCGCAACGCCATCTACTGGCAATGATGCGATTACATCCGCATGCTCGCACGCAACCGCATCAACGGTCTGCATAAATTCTTGATGCTCGCGCTGGGCATTATTGATCAGCGCAATCGATGGCTTGGCAATGTTAGCGAGGTATGCTGTTTCGCCAGGATGATTCATCCCCAACTCGATCACAGCCAATCGATGGGACTCACGCAAGCGCAATACCGTCAGTGGTAGTCCAATATCATTATTCAAGTTACCGGGTGTAATCAAAGTTGCTTCCTTACCCACGGCCGCAGTAAAGATAGCCGCGATCATTTCTTTCACGGTAGTCTTACCATTACTACCCGTTACCACTACGAGAGGTAATGTAAATTGCTTTCGCCACGCCGCAGCAAAATCACCCAAACTTATTCGTGTGTCGGCAACGCATACCGCGGGGAGCTCATTTGGGCATGTCTGCTCATCTTCAATCAGGGCAGCACTTGCTCCGGCGGCACTAACCTCTCCCAAGAAATCATGTGCATCAAAGCGCTCACCTTTTAGTGCAATAAATAAGGATCCACTCTCAATTGCCCTGCTATCGGTAGAAATTGAATCGATTGGATGGCTTTGCGCCGCCGCCTCAGAAATATTGATCAATTTACTGGATGGTAAAAATGCATGAATTTGGCCCAGGGTAGTCATCGCCATTAAACGGAGCCCCCACTAGCCAATAAAACATGTTCTTGATCTGAAAAATCTACTTTTCTACCATTAATCTCTTGGCTTGTTTCATGGCCTTTGCCTGCAATCAATACAACATCATTCGCTTGTGCGTGTCGAACTCCGTTCAGGATCGCTGCAGCCCGATCTAAAATGACCTCCACTGATTTGCCATTACGCATTCCAGCCTGAATATCTGCGCTAATCTTTTCTGGATTCTCGGAGCGTGGGTTATCGCTAGTCAAAATGATGTGGTCAGCTAACTCTGCTGCAATCCGGCCCATGAGCGGTCGCTTGCTAGTATCACGATCGCCGCCACAACCAAAAATACACCACAACTTTCCTGCACGCTGGGTCGCAATGGGGCGCAATGTATTCAATACCTTTTCCAATGCATCTGGGGTATGGGCATAATCAACAATAAGTAATGGACCAATGCTGCGCGAATTGCCGAGCACCATTTCCATTCTTCCGCTAACGGGTTTTAAGAGTGCAATGCGCTTACTTGCCTCCAGCATGTCGATGCCACTAGCCAATACGCAAGTCCAAACCGCAAGGCAATTACTCAGATTAAAGTCCCCTACAACTGGAACACTGACCTCAGTCCTGCCATGATCTTGCCATTCAAATACGCCCTGATAGCCATAATCCTTAAACCGCATACCACTGGAAAAAATAACATGCAGTCGCTTGCCAAACTTTTCAAAACCGGCAAAGGCATTGCGGTCGACGGCATAGCCCCATACCTGCACGCCTGTCTTCGCCAATAATTGCATGGCTAATTCACGACCCAAGGGATCTTCCAAGTTAATGACCGCGTTTTGTAAGCCTGGGAACTGAAACAAACTAAACTTAACTGCCGCATATTCCGCCATACTGCCGTGGTAATCCAAGTGATCTTGACTCAAGTTGGAAAACACAGCTGT
The DNA here is from genome assembly GCA_947461805.1 of Burkholderiaceae bacterium. Classification (GTDB taxonomy): domain Bacteria; phylum Pseudomonadota; class Gammaproteobacteria; order Burkholderiales; family Burkholderiaceae; genus Polynucleobacter. The sequence continues at coordinate 2,482 of CANHMJ010000034.1, read as the reverse complement.
AGTGAATTGGACACCATTAACGCGCCCTTGTTCTAGTGCGTGTGAAGAGACCTCCATTGCAATTTGCTTTGCATTGGAATCTAAAAGTGCTTTGAGTTCGGTTTGTAAGCGCGCAGCATTTGGCGTGGTATAGCCAGTTGCCTCTAAGTGTCCAGGATAGCCAATGCCCAAAGTACCAATCACAGCCGCCCGCGACTTAGGGCGATCTAAAGCATGTGAGAGCCATTGCGTGATGCTAGTCTTGCCATTCGTTCCGGTCACTCCAAATACCATCATTTGACTGCTCGGATTGCCATACCAATCGGAGCAAATTGACCCAGCATGTGCCGATAAATTTTCTAAGGCAAGGCAGCGCGAATCAATCAAAGCCGAAATGTCCTCTAAGTCGGTTGGATCATAAATAACCGCAGCAGCTCCTGCATTCAAAGCATCACCAATGTAGGGTCGGCTGTCCTGTGTGGCGGCGCCATGCCCAACTTGGTAAGCTAGAAAGATATCGCCAGCCTTCATTTGCCGTGTATCACTCACGATGCGTGCAGCTGGCAAAGCCAATCGCCGCAGGTGATCCATGGCTTGTTCTGGCTTAATCAAAGTAACCATCATTGCGTTAATACGACTCGTTGAATTGGCGCAGCTGTACCGGACTTAATCTCATCGTCTCGCTGAACCATATTTTTAACTGCGCTATCTGGCGCAACATTCATTGCGCGAAGCGTTTCAGAGACGATGGTTGAAAAAATAGGCGCTGCAACTTGGCCGCCATAGTATCCATTTGTAGTTGGCTCATCGACCATCACTGCCACCACAATGCGTGGAGCGCTCATTGGCGCAATGCCTGTGAAATAAGCTATGTATTTATTGCTTGCATACCCCTTGCCTGCAACCTTATGGGCTGTCCCAGTTTTTCCGCCAACACGATAACCTTCGGCATGGGCTTTAAGTGCTGTCCCGCCAGGCTCGGTTACTGATTCCAACATGCTACGCATCTCGATTGCAGTTTTTGCTGAAATAACACGTGTGCCTGGTTTGTAATCAGGACTGTGTTCTATCGTGACTGGAACCAACTCACCATCGCGAGCGAAGATAGTGTATGCACGGGCCATCTGGAAAAGGGATGTTGATATGCCGTAGCCAAATGCAATACGCGCTTGATCGGTCGGCATCCATTTTTGATAGGGATGCACACGGCCCGCCACGGCACCAGGAAACCCTACCTTAGGAGCCTGGCCAAATCCAACCGCAGTAAACAAGTCCCACATTTCACTGGCTGGCATATTCATTGCCAACTTTGAAGTACCAATATTGCTCGATTTTTGAATAACCTCTGCCACCGTCAACGTTGGATAAGGGTGTGTGTCGGTAATTGGCTTTGGTCCCACCAAGTACTTGGCACCGATCGCCATTACCGTATTTGGATTCACTTGACCCTTTTCCATGGCCAGAGCAACCGTGAATGGCTTAATGGTTGAGCCCGGCTCAAACGTATCGGTCATCACACGATTACGCAATTGTTCGCCACTCAATATTCTGCGATCGTTCGGGTTGTAGCTTGGCCAATTTGCGAGCGCTAAAATTTCACCTGTCTGCACATTAATGACGACGGCTCCAGCCGCCTTGGCACGATGCTTTTCAACTGCATCTTTTAATGCGTTGTAAGCAATGTACTGAATCTTGCTATCAACCGAGAGTTTCAAATCCTTACCGTTTTGTGGCAACTGCAAAACACCCATATCCTCGACGATGCGCCCTAGGCGATCGACTACTACACGTCGCTTACCCGTACTGGCAGCCAAATCATTTTCGCGTGATAACTCCATCCCCTCTTGGCCGTGATCCTCTACATTAGTAAAACCAACAACGTGAGCCATTGCCTCGCCTTCGGGGTAAAAGCGACGAAACTCATTATTTAAACCAATGCCCGGAATTTCTAACTTACGTATTTTTTGCGCTACGGCTGGCTCAACTTGGCGCTTTAAGAAAACTTGGTTACGTTCGTCTTTTAACTTTTTTCTTACATCAACTTCACGCATGTCGAGTAAGGCTGCAAGCTGCTTAATTTTTTCATCGGATAAATCTTTGGGAATCGTATCGTTATAGGCAATGACTGCCTTTGCTTCAAGGCTAGTTGCAATAACCTGCCCGTTGCGGTCCAATATTTTTCCGCGGCTAGCCGACATCTCTAGTTCACGCTGCGTTCCCTTGACTGCCTTTGCTTCATAAAAAGCATTACCAGGCCCCTGAATCCAAAGCGCGCGCAATACCAGCGCAGCAAACCCCAGGAACAGCATAAAAAGCATTAAGCGCGACCGCCACATAGGCAGACGCAAGACTAAATTAGGCGTTGTTGAGAATCCGACTCGCTTCACCGCTCTTCTCGCAGATAAATGGTTCGGTTGGGTGCGATGGGACTCATATTGAGCTGATTGCGAGCCGCGTCCCGAATCCGTGCCGATTTCGATAAATTACGTTGCTCGTATTCAAG